>JAAGZR010000135.1 GCA_024206155.1 Aliivibrio sp. | reverse complement strand
ATTGCTGTGCTTGGCGAACACGTTGTTGCTACGTCACCCAGAGGGAATTGTTACGGTGTTTGGAATTTAAAAAATAATCAATTGGTCGAGATAGCCTCGTTAGCTGATGCGTCAGGCGTGGTAGTTAGCAGTCGAGATAACCTTTTACCACAGTGGCACATTAGCTCTGGTACTGGCAAAGTGATTACTCGTTCTGAAAATGGTGAGGTGGTTAGTCATCAAACCAATGTAATGTGGGATAACCATTGGAGTCAAATTCCACAAACTGTGATTTAACGATTACCATTAAAAGAAACATCATAATTCCCCTAAAATAAGAGCCGTGCTATTCTTGGAGTAACTATTTTAGGAAGAGAAAGCTATGAGTTTACAATATCAAATTATTCCAGTGACTCCTTATGAACAAAACTGCTCAATTGTATGGTGCGATGAAACCATGAAAGGGGTTGTTATCGATCCCGGTGGTGATGTTCAATTGCTAAAACAAGCGATTGATGCGTTAAATATTGATGTTGTACACATGGTACTAACTCATGGTCATCTCGATCATGTTGGTGGCACTGAAGACCTAGCTGCGATTACTAATGCATCGATTATTGGTCCACATAAAGAAGATAACTTTTGGTTACAAGGACTTCCGAATCAAAGTGAACGGTTTGGTTTCCCTCATACTGAAGCATTCGAGCCTAATCAATGGTTAAATGAAGGTGATGTTATTGAGTTTGGTAATCAAAAGTTAGATGTTTTACACACTCCAGGTCATACTCCGGGTCATGTTGTGTTGTTTAACCAAGAAGCTAAAATGGCATTTGTTGGTGATGTATTATTTAAAGGTGCCATTGGCCGTTCTGATTTCCCTAAAGGTGATTTTGATACGCTGATTGCATCGATCAAAACAAAACTGTGGCCTTTAGGCAATGAGATGAAATTTGTACCGGGCCATGGGCCAGAGTCAACGTTTGGTCATGAGCGCAGAACAAACCCGTTTGTTGCGGATGAAATGCCATTTTGGTAAGAAAATTGGCAAAATTGCGGTACTTTTCGCCATACAGTGTCATCCTCTCTATAAATATTGCGCGTTTTTTGGTATAAAACGCGCTTCGCCAATTCCAATACGACTATTTGAGTTTCACTTTAGGAATTGACATCTTTTTTCCGCTATCATTTTGAGTCTTAACTGCTTAAAAATAGAGTTAGCGCAACGGAGTTTAAGTTTCATGAAAATTGCTCACAAACGTAAAGTACAGTCTAAGCTGCATAAACGAATTAAAGCAACTGCACCAAAAACTGAAGTGAAAAAAGCAGCTAAACCTGCAAAAGTAGCTAAACCAGTTGATAAGAAAGTGGAAGCAGTAGTTGCAGCAGCACCTAAAGCAGCAACAGTAGCGACAGATATCGCTCTTACGCCAAAGCAACAGACTGTATTTGATATTGTTTGCCAGAATCCTGAAGGTATCAATTCAAAAGAGATCGGTGTTAAAGCTGGTCAAGAAGAAACAAAAGCAGCAGCGTGGGCAACAGGTGGCTTGAAAAAGCTAGTTGAAGAAAACCTAGTTGTGCGTGAGCAGCTTGCTGGTAATAAAGTAATTTACAAAGCAGCATAATGCTTTAGTTACTCACTTTAAGACACAAAGAAGCCGAGATTGTCTCGGTTTTTTTGTGTCTGTAATAATTTGTCATAAAACAAATTCCAGTAACAAGCAAGAATGATAAAATGCTTATGTAGATTGGTATAATTAGATCGGTATAAAAAAGGCACTGCAAAAGTGCCTTTAATCGTTAAACTAAGAAAAGTTTAGAATTTTAATTTAACTTCAAGACCCACAAACTGATCGGTATAAGGCATACCAGCATCATAAGCAAATTGTGCGGCATCACCATTACTGAACCATGCATTATATGCCAAGTTAACTTCAGTATCGCCACCCCATGCATCCGTTACCCAATAGTGGATATGTCCCACAGGGTTTAAGAAGAACAGACTCACGCTACCTAAAGTATCTGAACCCATTACTTCACCACCATTTTCTGTAATGTGTAGCTCTTGCTGTAACATCAGCTCACCAACAACAGCACCAAAGAATGGAGTTACAAATAAATCTTGAATAGAAGGAACTTCAGCAAAAGCTTCTACCCCATACTCCCAGAAGAAAGTAGACATGGTTGTTGAGTATAAGAAAGATTCGAACTCATTAAAGCCAGCGTGACGTGCGGCAGTATAGTAAACACCACCAAAATATGGGTGCATGATATAATTTAAGAAGTGCTCATCTTTATCCCAGACAGGGCCTGCACGTACGTTATCTTTCCATTTAGAACCAAGATTTTTAATGCTTGAATCTTCTGAATCCCATTTAGTGATGCTTTCAGGAAGAAAAGTCATTAAACCAACGGTTGCAACACTCAAACCAAGGATTGTGTATGACTGCTCCATTAGGTAGTCCCAATCACGCTCGTCCGACACACGTAAATAGTGTGGTAATTGAGTGCTGTCTGCATACGTATCATTTTCTGAAACTTTAGACGGAGTAATATCACCATCTAATCGCATTGGAGAGAAATCAAAAGAGGCCGTTGAACAATAGCTAGAATAAATGTTGGTAGAGCAATCATTTTGATATTCCATGTCATAGGCGCTATTAGTATCTAATGCAAATGCTGGTGATGAAGTTGCACATCCTAAAAGCAAACTGGCTATTGCTTGTTTTTTCACGGAAAGTCCTTAAATAAATCAAATATAGAGCTAGATCACAATTATCTACTATTAAGCAGAAAATGCAAAACATAAAAGCAGTAAAGGCCCAATTAAGACTCCTTCAAAAAGAGAAATAGGCCTTCACTTCAGATGGTTACAGTTAGCTTTTTTAGTTCAGTGTTGAAGTTAGAATGAACTTAATACCTGACTACCAATAATGGTTAAACCAAACAGTACGACAAGTAAAAGTGCAATGTTGCCACCAGCTACTGTGTATTCTGCATTTTTATATGTTTTTCGGGCAGAAAATACTAAGGCCACAGGTAAAAATAGAGCAAGAATTACAAGAGCAATAGCTGCATACCCTAAAGCGGTGATAAAACCTTGTGGGTAAAATAAAGCGAATATCAGTGGTGGAGTGTAGGTTAAAACAGCAGTAATTATAGATGATTTTTGCCATTTTTTTGAAGAATCACGTAAAAACTCAAATAGGCCTAAGCTAACTCCGATGAACGAGGTTAATAGCGCTAAATCTGCGAATAATGATAAGGCAATTTTAATAAATTGATGATCGATTGATTGTTGAATCGTAGTAATGAATTGATTTAGACCATTAATTTGTTCAAACTCAGACTGAGATAATTGGCCTAAAGTAATACCTTGCCAAAACAAGTAAATGGTTAAAGGAAGAGAAGAACCAACTAATAAGCTGATTTTGATCTTTTTGATATCAAGCTCAAGGTAATTAACGATGGCTGGAATACTGCCATGAAAACCAAATGAGGTAAAAATAACAGGTAAAGCAGTAATAAAAACCCCTTGATGTACAGGAAGTGACATTAAGTACTCACCTGTAATATTTGGTGTTAAGAAAAATAGAATCGACAACAGCATGATGAGTTTTAATGCAAATAACCCGCGGTTAATAACATCAACCGTTTTTGTTCCAAGCACAATAATTACTGCGACAATTATGGTAAACAGAATTGTTGAGAATGTTTTTGGTAGTTGAAAAGGACTCACTAGATTGATTTTCTCATGAAATTGCTCACTGCCACCTGCGATATATGCAGCGCATAATGCGTAAAAGAGAAATAACATTGAAAAAGTAGCTATTCGCTGCCCATTTTTCCCTAAAAATTGAAGTGCAAGGCTGTGTAGTGTTGCGCTTTGGTGCCCATGCTGATGAACTTCTAGCATTAACAAGCTTGTGTAACTCATGATTGCCCAAATACCGATCATTAACATACTTGCTGTAAAGAAACCAAGACTTGCAGAGACAAGAGGTAAGGCTAACATACCTGCGCCAATCGTTGTTCCTGCAATAATGAGAGAGCTTCCTAATACTTTTGTTTTCATCTACACCAATTCTATACTTAATCAAACCTTTTTCAATAATGAGAATGTACGCGCATTTGAATATTAACTCAAATAATTTGTATTGATTAAATTACAGAGTTTGTAAAATAATATTTACATCTGGTTTTTGGGTGGATATTTATCTCAATTAAAACAAGATTAGTTTTTTAAAACGATTAATGTGATAAATTAGTGGGAATTATAGGAATATCAAAGAGGAAGAGTGCATGTTGCAAGTAGCAATGATTAGCACAGGCGAAGAAATCCTTCATGGTGACATTGTTGATACTAATGCCGCGTGGATGTCTCGACTATTTTATCAACATGGTTTTAAGTTATCTAATCGCTCAACCGTCGGTGATAGCATTGATGCGTTGACTGCTGAGATACAACACCAAACTCAAACCGCATCTATTGTTATAGTTAATGGTGGGTTAGGGCCAACATCTGATGATATTTCTAGCGAAGCAGCAGCAAAGGTGATGAATACGCCATTAGTCATGTCTCATTACTGGCTAGAACGAATGCAAGCTCGTTATTTAGAGCAAGGCCGCGAAATGCCAAATAGCAATATTAAACAGGCTATGCTACCTGAGGGGGCTCAGATAATTGATAACCCAGTGGGTACAGCTTGTGGATTTTTTATTGAAGTAAATAAGTCGATCGTATTGTTTACACCTGGTGTTCCTTCTGAATTTAAAGTAATGGTTGAGCATCAAATATTGCCTCGTATGAAGCAGTGGCATCCAATGGTAGAAGCGTCTGAATGCAGTCGATTATTTACGTTTGGTTTATCTGAATCGGGCATTCAAGATAAACTGCAACAATTACGTTTACCATATGGTTTTGAAATTGGTTATCGCTCGTCACTGCCTTTTATTGAAGTAAAACTATTCGGACCTGCAAATCATGATGGCCGTTTCCCTACACTGGAGAGAATGTATCATTTACTTGGCGATAATGTCGTTAGTGTTGATGAATCGATGTTACCAAATGTAGGGGCGTTATTAAGTGAATTTTCGTTAAACCTTACTGTGGCAGAGCAAGCAACAGGCGGGTGGTTGACCAACTGGTTACAAGAAGATGATCAAATCCGTGTAAATATGAAGCAAGGTTGGATTCTCTCTTCGCAAGTCGATCAACAAATGGCAGATCAAGATCCTTTAGCTGCTGCTTTAGCACTTGCAGCAGCAACGCGTGAAAGAACTCAAACCGCCATTGGTTTAGCATCAGGGCCAATTATTCAAGGAAAGGTTGCAGTTGCGCTATCTACTCCGTATGGAGAGTGGGGCCAGTTAGTGAGTCTAAAACGTAATTATGCTTATAATGACATGCGAGCGATTTTATCAACACTAATGCTTGATATGTTACGTCGCTGTTTGGAAAAGAAACCAATGTTTGGCCAATATGAATCACTGAATAGAGAATCTGAGATTTATGTACCACAGAGTGCATTACAGTAGTAATTTTCTCTAAATACTAAAGAGCGATCCTATGGGTCGTTTTTTTATGCGTTTTTTCAGTAAGTTGAAAGGTTACCCCTTCAATTATAAGATCTGATTTTGCTTTACATACACAGGGCAAGATTTCGTTGGTAGATAAAAAGGCAAGAGGGAAGCTCTCATAACTTACTTCACCTGATATCAATGTGCATCGACATGTACCACAATCACCGTTTCGGCATTGGGATTCCACAATCATCCCGTTACTTTCCATTATCTCTAGCAGAGTTTTATTTTCTTGATTATGGAGCGTTGTTACTTTGTTAATGTAGATTTTTGACATGTAATGGAAGCTCTGAACATTAAATTGAAAAAATAATACCATAGGTTTACAGCAATGAGTGTGTCATTTATTGAATCAGCGCATCTGTTTGAGAAAAATCATAATAGCAATCTCGGCCCATCTCTTTAGCTTTATAGAGAGCCTTGTCTGCACGATCGATAATTTGAGAAAGTGTTAATGTATTTAAGTCTTCTTCTATGTAGCTAATGCCAATGGATGCAGAAACATAATGAGAGCATGTTGATTTTTCATGAGGGATAAATAAATACTTAATCGCATTTAACAACGAATGTAATTTTCCCTGAGTTTTGTCTTTATTAATACCTGCGATTAAAATGAAAAACTCATCGCCACCATAGCGATAAACTTCAGTATTTAAACCATCAAAGTGTTCTTTGATTAATTTACTCATTTCTACTAATACTTTATCGCCAGCAACATGACCATAGGTGTCGTTATATTCTTTATAGTGATCAATATCAACCATTATAGAGGTGTAGACATTAGAGGGCTGTTTTTTTAATTGCAAGAAATGCACATCAAGTGATTTACGATTCCACACTTGTGTTAGGTGATCGGTATGGGAAAGATAAAGCAGTTGTTGTCTATTATATTGGTTTTCAAGTGCTATAGAAATGTAGTTGATCAGCTGTGTAAACAGTTCAAAATGAAATGCTTGGTATTGATAGCTCTCTTTTGCTTGAACCGTAAATCCGGCTTGTATCTCACCATTGATTTTTATTGGTGAGAACATGACTGATTTAAAGTGAACCTTTCTATCACACTTATCACCAAGCATGGTGATTTTTTGCTCGCTATTCATATGATTAAAATAAAAAGCTGAATCACTCTTTATACAGTAGCTCATGTAAGTCGCTTCACTTTTGCAGTTCGTTACATAGGGTGCTTTTGGTGTGTGATTCTCATCAAGGTAATGGATCGAAATAGAATCAGCTTCTTTATCGTAGAAGCCTAGCGCGAGCATATCTGTTTGAAATAAAGTAGAAAGATCTTGTTGAATAGTAGGGAGAATACTCTGAAGATCAGTACTGTTATTAATGTATTGCCCAATTTTATTCACTAATGCTAAATTATCAGACAATGACTTCATCGTACTTAATTGTAATTTAGCTGTATTTAAGCGATACAATTGCTGTAGGTAATCACTTTCTCTTTTAAGTAACTCTCTTCGTGAATTAAGCAGTGAAGATGTTAATGTTTGGTAATGCTGTTCACGAACCTCAATAGCTGGGATATCTTTAATTCTAAGTAAGATTATGTCATTAAACCCATCAATTAATTTATCGCTTTCAATGCTTTTTGCAATAGATAAACCGCTTTCAATATAGGCATCTAACTTTTCGTATCTATGATGACTTGTTAAATATTGGCAATATTCAAGGGTCATTTCAGCTTGATAGTAGTCATTTTGACTACGACGCATATTTTCAATAGATAAAAGATGAAAGGCTTCTGCTTCATCAATATTATGATGACCATTCGCAATTTCCGCTTTTATTTTGTAATAAAACCCTAAAAATCGCGGTTCTTCTTTTATATCATCAAATAGGGTATTGAGAATATTTAACGCTTCATCAAAGTGACATTGTTTCGCTTTAATTTCGGCTATATTAAATAGAGGTACTGCGGCTGACAATTTATGAGCGTGCTGCTGCAGAAGTAAAGTGGCTTCTTCAAAATGTGCAAGGGCTTCATTGAAATTACCAAGCTGGAGAAAGATATCACCAATATTGTTTTTTATAAGACCAATTATATAGCCATCACCAATCGGATTTGATTTTTCTGCTTTTATTAAAAACTTATGGGCATAAAAGTAGTTACCAAGCATGCCATAAACGGTACCGATATTATAATGGCAAAAACAAATAAGAAATTCTTGCTTATTTTGTTGAGCAAAAGTAATAGCATCGAAAAATAAGTTAATGGATTCTATTAGTCTTCCTGAGCGAGAATATAAGAACCCTTGAAAAATAAATTCAAATTGAGGAGGGATACTTTGTTTCTGTTTTAAAGATTCAGACGTAATAGTATTGAGGCGAAATTGCACCTGCTGTTTTGATGAAGCAATAGGCAGTTGCCTTACTTGCTCCAATAGATAACTTGTCCATTGTTCATTAGCCATAATTTATATTTATATTTATATTTATTATTTAATTACAAAAAATTATGGCATATATGTGACTTTACATGAAGCAATGTCTCGTTTTTAATGCTTTCATATAAGTAAAAGTGTGGAGTATATCTAAATATTGTGTAAAAAAAAGCCGAAATAAAATTCGGCTTTTTTACAGAAAGGGGTGAAATAAAGTTATAATTCAAAGTCGCCTAAATCATCGGCATCCACATCATTATCAATTTGTCCTACAAGATAAGAGCTGATCTCTGTTTCTTGAGGGGCAACTTGGACGTTATCTGAACTTAACCAAGAGTTAATCCATGGAATCGGATTTTGCGTAGCACCTTCGTAAGCACTGTTAAGTCCAACCGCTTTCATGCGTAAGTTGGTAATATACTCAACGTATTGGCAAAGAATATCCTTGTTTAGACCAATCATTGAGCCGTCTTTGAATAGGTAGCTTGCCCATTCTTTTTCTTGCTCTGCAGCTGCTTTAAATAGATCAAAACATGCTTGCTCACATTCCAATGCAATTTCAACAAACTCAGGGTCGTCTTGACCTGTTCGAAGTAGGTTCAGCATGTGCTGAGTACTGGTTAGGTGTAGTGATTCATCTCGAGCTATCAGTTTAATAATTTTAGCATTACCTTCCATTAATTCACGTTCAGCAAAAGCGAATGAACAAGCAAAGCTTACGTAGAATCGAATGGCTTCTAATGCATTTACAGACATTAAGCAAAGGTATAATTTCTTTTTCAGCTCACGTTTAGAAATAGTGATTTCTTCACCATTTAAAACATGAGTACCTTCACCGAAACGGTGATAATCGTTAGTTGCTTGGATCAAGTTATCGTAGTAATGCGCAATGTCTTTTGCACGCTTTAGGATTTCTTCGTTTTCAACGATGTCATCAAAGATAATTGATGGGTTATTTACAATATTACGAATAATGTGCGTGTATGAACGTGAATGAATCGTTTCAGAGAATGACCATGTCTCAATCCAAGTTTCTAGTTCAGGAATAGAAACTAAAGGAAGCAGTGCCACATTTGGGCTTCGACCTTGGATTGAATCTAATAAAGTTTGGTATTTTAGATTACTGATGAAGATATGTTGTTCATGCTCTGGCAGATTATTGTAATCAATGCGGTCACCAGAAACATCAACTTCTTCCGGACGCCAGAAGAATGAAAGTTGCTTTTCGATAAGTTTTTCAAAGATCTGAAATTTTTGTTGGTCATAACGAGCAACATTTACCGAGTTACCTAAGAACATTGGTTCTTTCAATTGATCATTTTTTTCTTGTCGAAAAGTACTGTACGCCATGGAAACCTCAATGTGATTAAAGCCAAAGAAATAGAGAAGGGCTTCTTAATTTAAAAATTATGCCGATAGACACCTATACGAACTTAGGTACATATTGGATTAATAATTACAGATATGGAGCTAAAAGATAAACAAGCCCGCTAATGAAAGCGGGCTTGATTTTAAAATGGAAACTTAGATCTTACAACCACCGCCTGCACAATCGTCATCTTGTCCAAGATCACCTTGTGAGTCGCTAGCACCATCACGGGTGTTATGATAATAAAGAGTTTTAAGACCTAGTTTATAAGCCGTTAATAGATCTTTTAATAACAGCTTCATTGGTACTTTACCATTTGGCTGAATGTTTGGATCATAGTTTGTATTTGCTGAGATAGCTTGGTCAATAAACTTCTGCATAATACCAACAAGTTGCAAATACCCGTCGTTTGAACCAATATTCCAAAGTAACTCATAGTTATCTTTTAGATTTACGTAATCAGGAACAACTTGCTTCAAGATACCATCTTTAGATGCTTTTACTGATACAAACCCGCGCGGCGGCTCAATACCGTTAGTTGCATTAGATATTTGAGAAGAAGTCTCAGAAGGCATTAATGCAGACAATGTTGAGTTACGTAGACCGTGAGTTTTGATTTCTTCTCGTAGTGTTTCCCAATCTAAATGCAGTTGCTCAGAACATACATTATCGATGTCTTTCTTATAAGAATCAATTGGTAAGATACCTTGCGCATACGTTGTTTCATTGAATGCAGGACAAGCACCTTGCTCTTTTGCTAAACCAACAGATGCTTTTAGAAGATAGAATTGAATAGCTTCAAACGTCTTATGTGTTAAGCCATTTGCACTACCATCAGAATACTTAACGCCATTTTTTGCAAGGTAGTAAGCGTAGTTAATTACACCAACCCCTAACGTACGACGATTCATTGTTGACTTGTATGCTGCAGGAAGAGGGTAGTCTTGGTAATCAAGCAGTGCATCAAGAGCGCGTACTGCAAGCTCAGCTAATTCTTCAAGCTCTTCAAGTTTTTCAATTGCACCTAAGTTAAACGCAGAAAGCGTACATAATGCAATTTCACCTTCTTCGTCATTAACATGTGTTAATGGTTTAGTAGGAAGCGCGATTTCTAAACATAAGTTCGATTGACGTACTGGGGCAACACTTGGATCAAATGGGCTGTGCGTATTACAGTGATCGACATTTTGAATATAGATACGACCTGTTGAAGCACGCTCTTGCATAAGTAGAGAAAATAATTCGATAGCTTTAACGGTTTCACGTTTAATCGAAGTATCTTGCTCGTAGATCTCATATAGACGCTCAAACTCTACCTGGTCAGCAAAGAATGCATCGTATAGACCTGGTACATCAGATGGTGAGAATAAGCTAATGTGGCCACCTTTAATAAGGCGTGTGTACATTAGTTTATTAATTTGTACGCCGTAGTCCATATGACGAACACGGTTTTCTTCTACACCACGGTTATTTTTAAGAACCAATAGTGATTCTACTTCACGATGCCAGATAGGGTAGAACAATGTTGCTGCACCACCACGAACACCACCTTGAGAACAACATTTTACCGCTGTTTGGAAGTATTTGTAAAACGGGATACAACCGGTATGGAAAGCTTCACCATCACGGATCTCAGAACCAAGAGCACGAATACGACCAGCATTGATACCGATACCAGCACGTTGAGATACGTAGCGAACAATTGAACCTGCAGTTGCATTGATAGAGTCTAAGCTATCATCACATTCAATTAGTACACAAGAGCTAAACTGACGTGTAGGCGTACGTACACCAGACATGATTGGTGTAGGTAGTGAAATCTTGAATCGTGATGTTGCATCATAGAAACGTTGAATGTATTCAAGGCGAGTCTCTTTAGGATATTTAGCAAATAAACACGCCGCAACTAAGATATAAAGGAATTGTGCACTTTCGTAAATCGCGCCCGTTACACGGTTCTGAACGAAATATTTACCTTCAAGCTGTTTAACCGCAGCGTATGAAAAATCCATATCACGGTCATGATCGATCATTTGATCCATCATATTAAATTCTGCTTCTGTGTAATCTTCGATAATGTGCTTATCGTATTTACCCAGTTCGATTAAGTTATTTACGTGCTTAAATAATGTCGGTGGCTCAAATTTACCATACGCTTTTTTACGAAGGTGAAAAACAGACAAACGCGCTGCTAAGTATTGATAATCAGGTGTTTCTTCAGAGATAAGATCAGCAGCAGCTTTGATGATAGTTTCGTGAATATCGGACGTCTTCATACCATCATAAAATTGAATATGAGATTTCATTTCTACTTGAGATACTGAAACGTTATCTAGATCTTCTGCAGCCCACGTGATCACTTTATGGATCTTATCTAAATTGATCTTTTCTGTGGTGCCATTTCGCTTAGTGACGGTAAGCTGTTGGGTCATTTGTGACTTTTCCTTAGAATGAAGAACGAAATATGTAGTATTTGTAATTTTCGTTATTAATTTGTGATCAAGCTCATAGTGTGAATTAATCAATAAACACAAGATGTAGGGCTTAATAAATAATTGACTACAAGATAATGATAAAATGAGCAGTGATCAAGTCTGAAATTAAGAGAGACCTGTGGATAACCTATGAATTAAAAAAAACAGTAAGTAGCTACTAACCGAGTTAGATTAGGTATAGCAAGACATCAGAAATAACGTATTTCATAATGGTGGAGAAGTAGACAGTTAAAAAAATATTTTTCTTGATTTTTGTGGTTTAGGTGGATCTCTAAGAATCAAAAAAAATTGTTGATTTGTTGTTCTAATTTTTACAGTAATGTAGGTTTCGTGACCAAAAGAAAAATAGAAAAAATCACTCTTTATTTGTACGAAGAATACAGATAAAGAGTAATAAGTATGATAGGTGAACAATCGAATTTATAACGTAGTGTGAACGATATAGTTAACATCAACATTTTTACCCAATGAATAAACATCTGTTAATGGGTTGTAATGTAAGCCAGTAATGCCTTGCTCTTGCAACGCGGTTTGATCGAGCATCTTTAATAATTCAGAAGGGCGAATGAATTTATTATGGTCATGTGTCCCTTTTGGTACGAGCTTTAGTAATTTCTCTGCACCAACAATAGCAAACAAATACGATTTGATATTACGATTTAACGTTGAGAAAAATACGTGCCCACCAGGTTTAACCATTTTTGCACATGAACGAATAACAGAAAGTGGATCAGGGACATGTTCAAGCATTTCCATGCAAGTCACTACATCGTATGTCTCTGGATTTTCTTCAGCGTGTTGTTCAGCCGTTGATTGAATGTATTCTAATGTTGTCCCTGTTTCCAAAGCATGCAAACGAGCAACCGTTAAAGGTTCCTTTCCCATGTCCAAACCAACAACATCAGCGCCTTGATTTGCCATGCTTTCAGCTAAAATGCCACCACCACAGCCAACGTCTAATACTTTTTTACCAAACAAACCGTTGGCATTATCTAATACATAATTAAGGCGTAATGGGTTTATTTGATGTAATGGTTTAAATTCACCTTCAAGATCCCACCAACGAGACGCCATATCTTCAAATTTTTTGATTTCTGCCGGATCGACATTTAACGGTTGAGTCATAGTTCATATTCCTTTTTAATCTTCCTCTATTATATACAGAAAAAAACAGAAAGAGAGTGATAAAAGTGGTGATTTTTTCGTCGTATTTGTTATGTTTTTCAAGAATATGATGATCTGGTATGTGACTTACTCCTGATTTCGTAGGATTCTTAAGCTTAAGATTTGTTTTGCGAATTAAAACGATGCGAAATTGAAGTGTTATGTGCTATATTTTACAGTCTTGCACGTTTATCAGTATCAATTACTTTATCCCTACAGATAGATAGTATGATTGATAAAGTAATTGATATTGATACGACAGAACTAATTGAGGGATATTGGCTCTATGAGCGATCTTGCTAAAGGGATCACGCCCGTAAATATTGAAGATGAGCTTCGAGGTTCATACCTAGACTATGCGATGTCAGTAATCGTTGGTCGTGCTCTTCCAGATGTGCGTGATGGTCTAAAACCTGTACACCGCCGTGTTTTATTCGCGATGGATGTATTAGGTAATGATTGGAACAAACCATATAAAAAATCTGCCCGTGTAGTCGGCGACGTGATTGGTAAGTATCACCCACACGGTGATAGTGCAGTATACGACACGATAGTACGTATGGCGCAGCCGTTCTCACTACGCTATATGCTTGTTGATGGCCAAGGTAACTTTGGCTCTATCGATGGGGATTCAGCGGCGGCGATGCGTTATACCGAAGTTCGTATGTCGAAAATTGCTCACGAACTGTTGGCAGATTTAGACAAAGAAACCGTAGACTACGTTCCTAACTATGATGGTACAGAACAAATCCCTGCGGTATTACCTACTCGTGTTCCTAACTTATTAGTTAATGGTGCATCAGGTATCGCTGTTGGTATGGCAACAAACATCCCACCTCATAACTTAACTGAAGTGGTTAATGGTTGCTTAGCATTCATCGAGAATGAAGATATCACTATCGATGAGCTGATAAACTACATTCCAGGCCCTGACTTTCCGACAGCTGCATTAATCAGCGGTCGTAAAGGCATCGTTGATGCATATAAAACAGGCCGTGGTAAAGTTTACATGCGTTCTAAAGCAAATATCGAAGCAGACAAGAATGGTAAAGAAACTATTGTTGTTACTGAGATCCCTTATCAAGTAAACAAGGCCCGTGTAATTGAAAAAATTGCAGAGCTTGTTAAAGATAAGAAAGTAGAAGGCATTTCAGCACTGCGTGACGAATCTGATAAAGATGGTATGCGTATTGTTATCGAATGTAAGCGTGATGCAGTAGGTGAGGTGGTTCTTAATAACCTGTACTCATTAACTCAGCTTCAAACGACATTCGGCGTAAACATGGTTGCACTAGACAATGGCCAACCAAAACTGTTCAACCTGAAAGAAATGTTGAAGTGTTTTGTTGATCACCGTCGTGAAGTGGTAACTCGTCGTACTATTTTTGAATTACGCAAAGCGCGTGATCGTGCTCATATCCTTGAAGGTTTAGCACTAGCATTAGCAAACATTGATGAAATCATTGAGCTAATCAAAAATGCTCCGACACCTGCTGATGCAAAACAAGGGTTAATAGATCGTGGTTGGGATCTTGGCAACGTAGCTGACATGCTAGAGCGTGCAGGTACAGATGCTGCTCGCCCTGATTGGTTAGAGCCAGAGTTTGGTATCCGTGAAGGTAAATACTTCTTAACGGAACAACAAGCTCAAGCAATTCTAGAATTACGTCTACACCGTTTAACTGGTTTAGAGCATGAAAAAATTCTAGATGAATACAAAACTTTATTAGATGAAATCGCAGAGCTAATGCATATCCTTGCAAGCACTGAACGTCTAATGGAAGTTATCCGTGACGAACTAGTAGCCGTTCGTGATACTTATGGTGATGAGCGTCGTACTGAAATTGGTGCCGCAATTCACGATATCGACATGGAAGACTTAATCACACAAGAAGACGTAGTAGTAACGCTTTCTCGTGAAGGTTATGTTAAGTACCAAATTTTAGGTGACTACGAAGCTCAGCGTCGTGGTGGTAAAGGTAAGAGTGCAACTAAGATGAAAGACACTGATTATATCGAGCGTCTACTTGTTGCTAATACTCATGATAATATCCTTTGCTTCTCTACACGTGGTAAAGCATATAGCTTGAAAGTGTTCCAGCTTCCTCAAGCTAGCCGTACTGCTCGTGGTAAGCCTATCGTTAACATTCTTCCTCTAGAAGAAGGTGAGCGTATTACAGCGATTTTACCAGTATCTGAATACTCTGAAGATAAGTTTATCTTCATGGCAACAGGTGATGGTACGGTTAAGAAAACATCACTGGATCAATTTGCTAAAGTTCGTGCAAACGGCCTGATAGCAGTTAATCTACGTGAAGATGATTCATTGATTGGTGTTGATATCACTGATGGTTCAAATGAAATCATGCTGTTCTCTAAAGCAGGTAAAGTGGTTCGTTTCAACGAAGAACATGTTCGTGGAATGGGTCGTACTGCTTCGGGTGTTCGAGGTATGAAACTAACTGGTGAAGATCAGGTTGTTTCGTTAATTGTTCCTTCAAATGAAGGTGACATTTTAACAGTGACAGAAAATGGTTACGGTAAACGTACTAAACTTTCTGAATACCCAACGAAGAGCCGTGCAACACAAGGTGTTGTATCTATCAAGGTTTCTGAGCGTAACGGCAGTGTCGTTGGTGCAGTTCAAACTGAAGATGGTGATGAGTTCATGATGATCACTGATGCAGGTACGTTAGTTCGTACTCGCGTATCAGAAGTAAGCCAAGTGGGTCGTAATACCCAAGGTGTTACACTGATCCGTACTGCTGAAGATGAGAATGTAGTTGGTCTACAACGCATTGATGAGCCAGAAGAGATTAAAGTCCTTGAAGGTGAAGAGGGCGAAGTAACAGAAGCGACAGAAAATACTGAAGCAACTGAAGCGCCTCAAACTGATGATTCAGACACTGAAAGCACAGAAGAATAAGTAATTACTTAGTCTAAAAATTAAAAGCCTGCTTAGAAATAAGCGGGTTTTTTTATGTTTATTATTTGGCTTGGCTAGAATGGGGGTATAAAAAAGCACTAAGTTAACAATAACTCAGTGCTTATTAAATAGCGTATTTTATTGTGTTATTTATACAGTGTAATTTTCTTTTAAAGCAGTGAATCGTTCAACAAGATCATCAATTGCATTTTGTTCATAAGCTTTTAAGCCTGTAGCGATCATACGCTTAGTACCATGACCAACTTCTTCACCGTTTTCAGTGAATTTAAAGTTTAATTTAACAAGGCCACGTTTTCCTTCAATGCCCATGGTCGCGCCAGTGAATTCAACCTTAGGTGTGGAAATATCTAAGTGAGTGAATTCAAGATCCATGCTTTCATAAATAACCAAAGGACGTTGGCAGTTGATCATTAACTGCTTTTCTTCCATCAATGGCACCATGATGTGAGGAAAGTTCATACCTGAAAACTGAACATATTGCTTCACTACGTGTTCAATAAATTCAGGGTTAAGGTTTTTTTCACCGCTACGCTTTACATGCAGGTACTGCTTGTCATTATCATCAGATAAAGAATAAACACCTTCTTCAGCATGATTAATGTGGAGAGCTGTCCCGCCAGATACCATGCCAGCAAAGTCAAAGTGCATTTTGTTACTAATGCCTGTTTTAGAAAGCAAAACAGCAAACAATAAATCACCAGGAACACAGAAACGTTTTGAATCTACGTCATGTATAGGGTTGAAATCACCAGCCACTTTTTTTGCAAAGTCGCTTGCTTGTTGACGGGTGAATTCAAATGAATTATCTGTTTGTGAAAAATATTGATTTAACTGCATAATATATTTGGTAAAAACCTAGATAATGAAATAACAGGCTCAGTATAACCAATCTCTCATCGTTAAATGGTCTATCCAGTCATGATAAACGTAAAAACAGCGATTTAAACGTTTAAAATGGTGAAAAATTGACAATTACTTGAAGTTTTAGTCGTTATAATCTAAGAAATAATACCTAAATGCAGTGATTGCTTAAATAAAAGGCCACCAATGAAATCGTTAGCAAAAATAGGAATAGCAGGTTCATTCATTTATATGAGTTTTTTTACTTGTGCAGAAGAGAAAAAATCAGGAGATATGGCGGCAGACATTGGTACTGTTGGAATTCCAGTTATTGCAGGCTCGATAGCTCTATATAAAGAAGACTATGATGGTTTTTGGATGTTCGCTAAAGGCGCAACCTACACGTTAGTTGCAACACAAGCATTAAAATATACCGTGAAAGAAGAGCGTCCGAATGGCGAAGATAACCTTAGTTTTCCATCGGGGCATTCATCATCAGCATTCCAAGGCGCATCATATCTACAGTTTCGCTACGGTTGGGAGTACGGTCTTCCCGCTTATATTGGTGCTGGGTTAGTTGGTTATTCACGAGTAGAGAATGAACATCACTATTGGCGAGATGTTATTGCTGGAGCAATATTGGCAACAACGATTCAATATTTAGTGACTGACAAGTATATAGACTCAAATCAAGTAATGATTGTGCCTGTAATTAATCAAGATCAGGTAGGAATAGCAGCATCTTTCTCATTTTGATTGGCAAAGCGGCAACAAGCGAGTAAAATCAGCTCCCTTTTATCGAAGCTAGGTGTACAACAATGTTTATTGGATTTGACTACGGAACCGCTAACTGCTCAGTGGCGACTATTCTAGATAATCAAGCGAAACTATTAAAGTTAGAAGGGGATAGCACGTTTATTCCTTCTGCATTATGTGCGCCTACACGAGAAGCGGTTTCTGAATATCTTTTCCGTATTTGGGGTGTTCAACCAAGCACAGATATTAATGAGCGTTTACTTCATACTGCAATTTCTTTTAACCGCGAAGAAGATATTGATGTCGATGCTGAGTCGATGACATTTGGCCAAGCCGCTCTAAATACTTATATTGATGATCCTGAAGAGGTATATTACGTAAAATCACCAAAGTCTTTCCTTGGTGTTTCTGGTTTACGTGATGCTCAAGTAAGCTTATTTGAAGATCTTGTTACGGCAATGATGAAAAACATCAAAAATAATGCAGAGCAAGAATTACAACAAGATATCATATCGACCGTGATTGGCCGTCCTGTTAACTTTCAAGGCGCAGCAAGTGATGACGCCAATACACAGGCGATCTCAATCTTAACTCGCGCTGCTATTCGTGTCGGTTTTAAAAATATTGAGTTTCAATTTGAACCTGTTGCTGCGGGTCTAGATTACGAACAAACACTGACCGAAGATAAAACGGTATTAATCGTTGATATCGGTGGCGGTACAACAGACTGCTCGATGATTCAAATGGGGCCATCATGGCGTGATTATCATGATCGTACTAAAGGGATTTTATCTCATAGTGGTTCACGTATTGGCGGTAATGATTTAGATATTCATTTAGCGCATCGTCAATTAATGCCACTATTGGGTTCTCAAAGCCGCACTCATAAAGGACTGGAGTTACCAATGACACAGTTCTGGAACCCAATTGCAATTAATAATATTGTTGCTCAACTGGATTTTTTTGGGTTTGGTAATCGCAAGCATCTTTTACAGATGATGAACGATACTCAAGAGCCGGAAAAACTGGCTCGCTTAATCAAGCTGTATGATGAGAAACTAAGCTACAAATTATTACGTGATGCAGAGCAAACGAAAATCGCATTATCAGAGCATCTAGAGCATGCGATTGATCTAAGTTACTTAGATGAAGGTTTATCGTTATCTCTTAATCAGTCTGATTTAGCAGAAGCGATTGCAAAACCACAGGACAACATTAATAAGTTAGTAAAAGAAGCAATTCAACAAGCGGGTAAAACTCCTGATATTATTTATGTTACAGGTGGTTCAGCGCGTTCTCCAATTTTACGAGCCGCATTACAGCAACAGTTACCAAACATTGAAATTGTAGGTGGCAACTACTTCGGTTCGGTTACGGCTGGTTTAGCGCATTGGGCAAATTACTGCTTTGGTTAATGAACAGTATTATTATCAATAATTAATTTTCGATCTGCATTGTCGCAGCTCTAATTACATTAGGAAAACACAATGAAAGTAGCACCAACAACCATGACATTCTTTGAGCGCTTTGAATCAGATATTTTATCGAGTAAAAAAGTCATTACTATCCGTGACGAATCTGAAAAAGATTACGTTGTAGGAACAGAAGTTGAAGTGAGCACTTATGAAGATAACCGTCGTTTTTGTCGTTTAGCGATTGATGCTGTTGATCCAATTAGCTTTGATGATCTTAACCAGTACCATGCTGAGCAAGAAAACATGACGCTAGAAGAGCTTAAAAATATTATTGAAGAGATTTATCCAAATAAAGGTCAACTGTACGTAATTTCGTACCATCTAGTATAAATATTACTACACGCATCGATAGTGAAATTATTTTAACACTATTGATGCGATGCATGACACACAGAGAAAATAATGGAACTATTATCTATCGACTTTCTAGGGCAATCATTGCGTTTAGAAGGGTCAATGGCTGGTTGGCAACAAGTCTTCTGGAGTAATACCTTAGTTGCTCAACAAGCTGCTTCTGCTGACGACCAAGATAACTACCTACATGAGTTTCAGCTTACTCAAGGCGAAACTGTATTAACTTGCCGCTTAGAAGTAAAAGTGACATGGCAACCTTTCTTAATTGAATATCGAGCGACTGTTGATGGCAAATTAATTGCTGAAGGCTCACGTAATACTAAAGATATTGAACAGCAAATCCCACATACACCAACTAAAGCAGAACGAAAATTCAGTCTAATTGGTCTTGTTTCGTTAGGGATGAAGGCGTTAAAAAGTGCAAAGTTAATTAAAGTGGCTTTAGCTTCCGCCAGTATTGCAGCGTACTCATGGCTTTTTTCTATTGAGTTTGCATTATCACTTATTGCTTGCCTTATATTTCATGAATATGGGCATATTCGCGCAATGAAATACTTTGGTATGAAAACGAAAGGTATCTACTTAATCCCGTTCCTTGGTGGTTTGGCACTCAGTGATGAGAAAATAAATACACGGTGGCAAGATGTTGTTATCTCTATTATGGGTCCATTCTTTGGTTTGATCCTCTCTTTAATATTGATGGTAGTCTATTGGATAACCGGCGAGATGTTTTTTGCAGGCCTTGCTGTATTTAACGCCTTTTTGAATCTCTTTAATTTATTGCCAATATTGCCGTTAGATGGGGGTCATGTACTTAAAAGTATCAGCTTCTCAATGAACAGCAAGTTAGGTATTACATTATGCGCATTAGCTGCAATAGGTGGTGTTATATTAAGTTACCAATTAGGTCTCGCACTTTTTGGTTTCTTACTTATTATGGGAAGTCTTGAAATCGTATTTGAGTGGCGAGCTCGCCATCATAGCCATTTACTGCCACTCGATAAGTATGGCCAATTGGTATCATCGGCATGGTATGTGGGTTTAGTTAGTTCACTTATAGCAATTATTTGGTATTTCGCTAGTAGTGGTGATGCCTTGTTACAATTACCAATGCAGATTTTAGGAACTTAATCTTTAAGTACCATACTAATACTCTCTATAAGTCATATATAGATGAAGCAAAATAAGAATAAACATAGAGAAAGGACGAAAGGATGTTTAAAAAGCTAAAGGCGTCATTAGGTATAGGTGCTGCAAAAGTAGATACCATTTTAGAAAACCCAGAATTATTTCAGGGTGATACACTAATTGGTACGGTTCATATCCAAGGTGGAGATATTGAACAGCAGATTGATGCTATTCATCTAAAACTTAATACGGAAGTGAAAGTTGAAAGTGACAGCGGAACCAGTTATCAAACTCTAACCTTATTTCATACTCAGGCTGTGAATCCATTTGCTATTCAAGCCAATGAGAAAAAGGAAATGCAATTTACGATTAAATTGCCAGATGAGACGCCAATTACTGCATTAAATGTTCGTGATAACCATTGTGATGTTTGGGTTGAAACTGTTCTAGATATTGATTTTGCGATTGATCCAACCGATCGTGATTTACTGATTGTAAAACCGATGTCTGTTGCTGCTAGCATTATTAGTCAAATAGAGCAGGCCGGCTTTAGTATGGTGAAAGCGGATGTAGAGCAGGGCTACCTTAACGGTGGTCACTTTAAATCGCACTCAGGTGGTTATCAAGAGATTGAATTTAGAAGTAATGGATTCATGAATAAAAAAGAGATAGAGCTGTCGTTTATTCTCGATGGGCAAGTACTTCATTGTTTAGCTGAAGTCGATCGTTCTATGGGCTTCAATCGTGGTGATCAATATGTCTCTTTTTCACTAAATACAAATGCATCAAGCGCAGAGATACATAGCGCAGTGCAAAAAATATTACGCGTTTAATTAAGACTCATTGCTTATCATTTTAAAAAGAATCGACATCATTTTTGTGATCTCGATTCTTTTTTGCATTAGCTGATTAAGAGTCGTACAATGACCGACTTGTAAGTGTTCCCGGCCTTTGTGTGGTTGATTGATCCTTACATCTTAGACAATCTATTATTTAGACTTATTAATTTTTAGCATGTGTTGCTTCGTGTGCAACACCACTGTAAAGGATAAAACATGCCTGTAATTACTCTTCCAGACGGTTCTCAACGTCAATTCGATAATGCTGTTTCTACTATGGATGTTGCTGCTGACATCGGCCCTGGTCTTGCGAAAGCTTGTATCGCTGGTCGTGTTGATGGCGTTCGTGTTGATGCGTGTGATTTAATTGAAAATGACGCACAACTTGAAATCATCACAGCAAAAGATGAAGACGGTTTAGAAATCATTCGTCACTCTTGTGCGCACCTTTTAGGTCACGCAGTTAAGCAGCTTTTCCCTGAAGCTAAGATGGCGATTGGTCCAACTATCGATAACGGTTTCTACTACGATATCGATATGGAGCATTCTTTAACGCAAGAAGATCTTGATAAGATTGAAAAGCGTATGAAAGACCTTGCTAAAACCAAGTACCAAGTAATCAAGAAGAACGTAAGCTGGCAAGAAGCTCGCGATGCATTCGATGCTCGTGGCGAAACTTACAAAATTGAAATCCTTGACGAGAACGTTTCTAAAGACGATCGTCCAGGTTTATACCATCATGAAGAATACATCGACATGTGTCGTGGTCCTCACGTTCCAAACATGAGCTTCTGCCAGAACTTTAAGATTCTGAGTGTGGCTGGTGCATACTGGCGTGGTAATAGCGACAACAAAATGCTTCAACGTATCTATGGCACTGCATTCCAAGATAAGAAACTGCTTAAAGCACACCTTATCCGTCTAGAAGAAGCAGCAAAGCGTGACCACCGTAAGATTGGTAAGCATCTTGATCTGTTCCATATGCAACAAGAAGCACCAGGTATGGTTTTCTGGCACCACAACGGTTGGACTATCTTCCGTGAGCTAGAAGTATTCGTACGTGAAAAACTAACAGAATACGATTACCAAGAAGTTAAAGGCCCATTAATGATGGACCGTGTACTTTGGGAGCGTTCTGGTCACTGGGATAAATACGCAGAGGCGATGTTCACAACAAGCTCTGAGAACCGAGAATATGCTATCAAGCCTATGAACTGTCCTGGTCATGTTCAAATCTTTAACCAAGGTCTGAAATCATACCGTGATTTGCCATTACGTATGGCTGAGTTCGGTTCATGTCACCGTAACGAGCCATCAGGTGCTTTACACGGCATTATGCGTGTTCGTGGCTTTACTCAAGATGATGCACATATCTTCTGTACAGAAGCACAAGTACAAGATGAAGTTAAATCATGTATTGAGATGGTTTACGATACATATACAACGTTCGGTTTTGAAAACATCGTAGTTAAGCTATCTACACGTCCTGAACAACGTGTGGGTTCTGATGAAATGTGGGACAAAGCAGAAGCCGATTTAATCCTTGCTCTAGAGTCGATGGAAATCGCTTATGAGATTCAAGAGGGTGAAGGTGCATTCTACGGACCGAAAATTGAATTTACTTTGCATGATTGTCTGGACCGTGCGTGGCAATGTGGTACAGTACAGCTCGATTTTGCATTACCAGAGCGTTTAGGGGCAACTTACGTAGGTGAAGATAACGAACGTCACACACCAGTGATGATTCACCGCGCGATTTTAGGTTCTCTTGAGCGATTCATTGGTATCTTAATTGAAGACTATGCAGGCTTTTTCCCAACATGGTTGGCGCCAGAACAAGCAATTGTAATGGGTATTACAGACAAACAAGCTGATTATGTACAAGAAATTGCAAAAAAACTGCAAAAAAATGGATTTAGAGCCAAAGCGGACTTGAGAAATGAGAAGATTGGCTTTAAAATCAGGGAACATACTTTGAAACGTGTTCCGTACATGCTTGTTTGTGGTGACCAAGAAATGGAAGCCGGCGAAATTGCAGTACGTACTCGTAAAGGTAAAGATTTGGGTAAATTTAAAATTGATGATTTTGTTGCATTCCTGCAGCAAGAAGTTAGTGCCCGAACGCTCAATACTGTGGAGGAATAAGGTATTAAAGGCGGAAAAAGAGCCCAACAGCCGGCTAAACAAAATGCTCATCGTCTAAACGGTGAAATTACTGGCGTTAAAGAAGTGCGCCTTACAGGTCTAGATGGCGAATCAGTTGGTGTCGTTTCACTAAATGAAGCGTTAGACGTTGCACTTGAAGCAGGTGTCGATCTAGTTGAAATCAGCCCGAATGCCGAGCCACCAGTTTGTCGTGTGATGGACTATGGCAAATTCCTCTTCGAAAAGGCTAAGGCTGCTAAAGAACAGAAGAAAAAACAAAAACAGGTTCAGACTAAAGAAATTAAATTTAGACCTGGAACTGACATTGGAGACTATCAGGTAAAACTACGCAACCTGACTGGTTTCCTTGAAGACGGCAACAAAGTGAAGGTAACAATTCGCTTCCGTGGCCGCGAAATGGCTCACCAAAACATCGGTGTTGATGTTCTTAATCGTTTGAAAGCGGATACTGAAGAGTTTGCTCTAGTTGAATCTTTCCCATCGAGAATTGAAGGTCGCCAGATGATTATGGTGTTGGCCCCTAAGAAGAAGTAATTTAGTGCATTCAAGTAGTAAAGTAGGGTAACTGCTCGCAGTTATCCTGTTTTATTCGCCTAATTACTATATGTTTAATCACGCAACAATGCGGAGTTATATTCATCATGCCTAAGATGAAATCAAACAAAGGTGCTTCTAAGCGTTTTAAGAAAACTGCTGGTGGTATCAAATTTAAGCACGCTACGAAACGTCACATCCTGACTAAACGTACTACTAAAAACAAGCGTCAGCTTCGTCCAAACTCTCTACTTCCAAAATGTGAAGTAGCAGCAGTTGCACGTATGCTTCCATACGCATAATTTTTAGTATTTATTTAATTTTAGTTTAGGAGAGACATAATGCCTCGCGTAAAACGTGGTGTACAAGCTCGTGCACGTCATAAGAAAGTTCTAAAACAAGCTAAAGGTTACTACGGAGCACGTTCACGTGTTTACCGTGTAGCTTTCCAGGCGGTAACTAAAGCAGGTCAATATGCTTACCGTGACCGTCGTAACAAAAAGCGTGTTTTCCGTCAACTTTGGATCGCTCGTATCAATGCTGCAGCTCGTCAAAACGAGATGTCTTACAGCCGTTTCATTAACGGTCTTAAGAAAGCATCTATTGAAATCGATCGTAAGATCCTAGCTGACATCGCTGTATTCGACAAAGTAGCATTCGCTGCTCTTGTTGCTAAGGCGAAAGCTGCTCTTTAATTAGAACAGTTTCAAAGGCTTTAAGACTAAATAAGGAGAGCACTAGCTCTCCTTTTTT
>JAAGZR010000763.1 GCA_024206155.1 Aliivibrio sp. | reverse complement strand
CTTCACTTAAAACAAGGGAGCAAGGTTGAACCAGATTCAGTGATTGCTGAGTTAAAAAGTGTTGAATTAGAGCAGAGGTTATTTGAAGCTGGATTAAGCTATGAACGTTCAAAAATCTTGCTTGATGAAACCAAAGCAAATCATAAGTTAGAAAACCTTAGAAAGAATTCTGAAATAGACAACCTCAATATCGAACTTGAAGAAGCAAAAATAATAGAAGATATATACAACTCAAGTTTCGGGGTTGAAAAAAGATAGTAAAACCAAATTAACCTAATGATTTAAAAGAGGTTGATGTCTCATTGTGGTAAAATATTCGTTGTCTAGACAAAACATAAAACAACAAGAGACATCAAATGAATTCTGCCACAAAGACCTTAAGCTTACCATCATTAACCGCTGATTTACTGAATCAAGTAAACCTTAATATTGACAATACTTTCAGCACCACATGGAAGCGTATTGGTTTCAATATTATGTTGCGTCAAGCTAACTTTTCTAAACGCTCTGGTACCCCCGTAGGTGATATCACCTACCTCTTAATGCTTTGGGTTTGGTTAAAAGTAGACTCTGTTGGCATGTTTTCAAGAGATGCCTTATTAAGTTTTTCCACGGCAAAAAAGGATGCCCTATATGCTCTATTGAACCGCGAAGATTTAGATTGGAGAAAGCTACAACGATTAACCGCTAAAAAAGTCCTTAAGGTGAGCAGTAAAAACAAGCTCAACGCCTTTGTTATTGATGACACCGTAAAAACAAGGCGTGGTAAAACAATGCCAGGTGTTTCAAGTCACTTTGACCATTTAACAGCTCGTTGTGTGATGGGGCAGCAGATTGTAACGCTAGGTGTCGCCAATGATGAACAATTTATACCGATTGATAATGAAATATTCATCAGTGGGCGTAAAGAGCAAGCTGTCGATTATCAATTCACTGATGGTCGTAGCATTGCGGCTAAACGTTACCAAAAATCAAAACAACAAACTAAACCTGAAATGGTTTGTGACATGATAGCGCGAGCTATTCGCGGCGGAATTAATGCCGATTACTTTTTAGCAGATGCATGGTTTGCCACTAAGCCTATATTAAGGATGACCATTGAGCATTCACTTGTTGCGATTGTCAGAATGAAAAAAAACAAGATGAAATACCGCCTAACGGTAAATGGGGAGACTCACTTACTTTGTGCCCAAGCGCTCTACAAACAACATGTCAAAGGGTGCTGGCAAACACTAAATAATGTGCCTTATCAAAGTAAGTCTATTGTTGTTGAATTAAATCTCACCAGCTCAGATAAAGCGCCTGCGCAGTGGGTTAAGGTTAAGCTCTTGTTTGTACGCTCAATAAGTGAAAGTAAGCAACAAGCGAGTAAACATGATTGGGCGCTATTTTTAACAACCGATAGCCAACTTGAAGAGGAGAAAATACTTGAGGTTTATGCACTGCGATGGGGAATTGAAGTTTACTTTAAAGAAGCTAAACAAAAGCTCGGATTTTTAAAAGAGCAAAGTCGACATTACAGTGCTTATATTGCCTCAATACATCTAACAGGGCTAAGGTTTTGCTTACTGCTGTTTGCTAAACAAGAAGAAGGTAGCGCAAGGCTTAGTGGGGTAAGAAATGATTTTGAGGAAAATTTAAATTGTCTTAACTTTGCCAGTAAATTGTGGGGATTATTCAAGGCATTAATTGCTGGAGCATTAAGTGAAATGGCAAATTTAACAAAGGTTGAAAAATATGACATGTTAAGCAAAATAGAACAAACGGTTGTTGATTTTTTTACGCAAGTCATGCAAATGGATAGCTTCACCTTACGCCAAGAAGCCTTAGAATGAGGAAATATCTACTTTTATTGGCTAAAAATGAACTCCGAAACTTGAGTTTTTACTTTAATCAACTTTTTAGGGCGACCTGTTCTTGGCTTTTCTTTTAAACCATCTAAGCCATCATTGAAAAAACGTTTAGCCCAATCATTGACCATACGACGGTTTACTTTTAGATACTTAGCTGTT
>JAAGZR010000134.1 GCA_024206155.1 Aliivibrio sp. | reverse complement strand
CCTTCAAGCACTGAGTTTGGTAATGGTATTGGATCGCCCATGATCTGTGATGCCAAGGTCTCAGCCAGTAGGGGCGCAGAGCTTAATCCTCTTGAGCCTAATGTCAGCATACAGAATAAGCCTTCATAAACAGGGATTTCTTTTGCTTCACGTAACCAATGGCGTTTCTTATAGATATTTTTGTATTCTTCTTGCATATCCTCAAAACGAACGACATTACCAAGAAATGGCAAATGATCACGACTGGCGCAGCGAATTCCGACACGAGCTAAATTATCAGACGTATCGGCTTCTTTCACCCAGTCTTCGTTAGGAATGCATTTATGTAAGCGCTCTCCATTCTCTATTTGATCTGATTCTTTAAACGTTAAGTCTAAATCACGGCGATCATAACTTGCACCAATACAATGGCTTTGATGCTTGGTATTTTCAGGCGTTAAGTAACCGTCATAACACAACACCGTTTTCAGCTTTTTCAAGGATTCCGTTGTAGGAATATGACTCACTTGCCCTCGAACCGGTGTCGCTGGAATATCTTTAGTTTGCTCAAAATCAGTAAATCTGTGCCCATTAGCAACCACAACGGCTTGATGCTTATTGGTTTTCTCACCAAGAACAACGTTCCATTGTTTGTCGTCCGTTTGAGTTAATTGCGTCACTTCAGCATTATTGTGCAGAGTAAATAGTGGGTTTTCTGATAAATGTTCAAATAATCCACGAGTTAATTGTCTTGGACATAACCAGCCACCTAATGGATAGTGGACGCTTTCCATATTAATCGGTAAACCAACCATTTGATTGGTTTTGCGGATATCAAAAGAAGAGACAAGTTCATTAGGGAAATTTCCCTCAAGCATTTTATTGAGCTTGTTGGCGGATTTTTCATCCCATTTTAACTGAGTAACGCCACACCAATCGTGATCAAATTCTACGTGTTTAGCGGCTTGGTCGATAAACTGACGAGCAAAAATAAATCCTGGAGCAAAAAAGCGAGAAAGTGAATTAAATTTCTCATTAAGCAGTGGGTATACCGCGCCTTGTTTATTACCTGACGCCCCTTGTGCTGCTTTATCATCTTTACAGTAAACAGTGACACTTACACCGCGACGAAGCAATGTTGTCGCCAATGCTGCACTGGCTACACCACCTCCTATAATCGCCACATTAGTGATGTTTTCGGGTGTCGTGCGTGCATACCAAACCTCATGATTAGCCTTGGCTTTACGTTCCGTTAATGTTCCTGCAATCATTTCTCTTTTATGAGCAAATCCTTTGACTTTTTTCATATCAAAGCCTGCTTCAATTAATCCTCGACGAACAAAACCAGCTGCTGTAAAAGTAGCGCAAGTACAGCCTTCTTTAGCAAGACTTGCCATATTATTAAATAGATTTTGATTCCACATTTCAGGATTTTTGCTTGGTGCAAAACCATCTAAAAACCAAGCGTCGATAACACCAGAATCGTCCATCCAAATCTGAGGCATGCAATCTTTTATATCACCAAACCACAGATCAAGCGTGATCATGCCATCTTCCAATACTAAACGGTGGCAATCAGGTACTGCAGCAGGATAATGCGCTTGCAGTTGCTCTGCGAGTTCAGCCAGTTCAGGCCATGCTTGATGCGCTTTAACTAAATCAGCTTTGGTTACAGGGAATTTTTCAAAGCTAACAAAGTGAAGTTCTTTTAAAGGGGCGTCAGGGTATTGTGAACGGAATTCTTTGAACCACTGCCATACAGCAAGAAAGTTCAATCCAGTTCCAAATCCGGTTTCACCAATTACAAAACGTCGTTGATCAAATTCTTTCCATCGTTGCGGAAGATTATTTTGTTGTAGGAAGACATAACGAGTTTCTTCTAAGCCATTATCATTAGAAAAATACACATCATCAAAATCATTTGAGATAGGTGTCCCAGATTCATTCCAATCAAGAATTGCATTTGTGATGCTGTTTCGTGGTAAAATGTAATTTCGTGACATAAATTTGCACCATTAAAGATAATCTACGTCGGATTTTAACGACTTATAGGAAAGCTGACCACTTTGTTGTGCTATCTTCGCTATTATCTACCAAGATTTATGACTTATTAGGAAAGAATCATGAAAAGAGCCGTAATTACAGGCATGGGCATTGTATCGAGTATCGGTAACAATGCAGAAGAAGTATTAGAGTCTCTGAAAGCTGGTAAATCAGGCATTAACTTCTCTGAGCAGTTCGCTGAAAAGGGTCTGCGCAGTAATGTTTGGGGCGATTTGAAAATGAACCCTGCTGATCACATTGATCGCAAAAAAATGCGTTTTATGGGTGATGCGGCTGCGTTTGCTTACATCTCAATGGAGCAAGCAGTAGCAGATTCTGGCTTAACAGAAGATCAAATTTCAAATGAACGCACAGGTATTGTTGCTGGTTCTGGTGGTGCATCATCACTAAACCAAGTAAATGCGGTTGATATCTTGCGTGAGAAAGGCGTTAAGCGTGTTGGTCCTTATATGGTTCCACGTACAATGGCGTCAACGGTTTCTGCATGTCTTGCAACACCGTTCAAAATTAAAGGCGTGAACTACTCAATGAGTTCAGCTTGTGCAACTTCAGCACACTGTATCGGCCACGCTGTAGAGCTTATCCAACTCGGTAAACAAGACGTAATGTTTGCTGGTGGTGGTGAAGAACTAGATTGGTCATTAACGATGATGTTTGATGCGATGGGCGCACTATCATCAAAATACAATGACACACCAGAAAAAGCATCTCGTACGTACGATGCAGACCGTGACGGTTTCGTTATCTCTGGTGGCGGCGGTATGGTTGTTATCGAAGAACTTGAACACGCTCTTGCTCGTGGTGCTAAAATCTACGGTGAAATCGTAGGTTACGGTGCAACATCTGATGGCTACGACATGGTAGCACCATCGGGCGAAGGCGCAGTTCGTTGTATGAAAATGGCAATGCAAAACGTAGACAGCGTTGATTACGTGAACACTCACGGTACATCTACACCTGTTGGTGATGCAAAAGAGCTAGGCGCTATCCAAGAAGTATTTGGTGCGAACAGTCCTGCAATCTCTGCAACTAAAGCAATGACTGGTCACGCGCTAGGTGCAGCCGGTGTTCATGAAGCTATTTATTCAACGCTAATGCTAGAGCACGGTTTTATCGCGCCGAGCATCAACGTTGAAACATTAGACCCTGCAGCTGAAGGTCTTGATATCGTAACTGAAAAACGCGATCAAGCACTAACAACGGTTATGTCTAACAGCTTCGGCTTTGGTGGTACAAACGCAACGCTAGTTATTAAGAAATACGAAGCGTAATAGCCTAATCACTGATAATAAATAATAAAAACCCAGTCACTTAAATTGACTGGGTTTTTTTATACCAGTTTTTTGTTACGGAAGTGATAAACTGAATTCATGAATTGAAAGGATAATTGATTAAATAATGAAAATATTGATTGATGAAAATATGCCTTATGCCGCTGAGCTGTTTAGTGAGCTAGGTGAGGTTGTTGCTAAATCAGGAAGAACACTAACAGCAGATGATTTAATTGATGTTGATGCTTTGATGATACGCTCTGTAACCAAAGTGAATGCAGATCTGATCTCAAAAGCCAATAAACTAAAATTTGTTGGTACAGCGACTGCGGGAATGGATCACGTTGATCAAGTTTTATTGAAAGAAAAAGGAGTATTTTTCACGGCAGCTCCTGGCTGCAATAAAGTGGGTGTTGCAGAATACGTATTAAGTTGTGTCATGGTAATGGCTCAACAGCATGGTTTTTCAATCTTTGATAAAACATTTGGTATTGTTGGTGCAGGTCAAGTCGGCTCTTATTTAGCTAAATGTCTTGATGCGTTAGGTATTCCATACTTGCTTAATGACCCAATTAAAGAGCAAGAAGGCGACAAACGTTCATTTGTAGCGTTAGATGAATTACTAGAAAAATCAGATGTTATTAGTTTCCATACGCCGATCACACGCGATGGTGAATTTCCAACTCATCATCTGTTGAATGAGAACAAATTAACAGCACTGCGTAATGACCAGATAGTGATCAATGCAGCGCGTGGACCAGTGGTTGATAACCAAGCACTAAAACAGCGCTTATTAAAGCAAGATGGTTTTAAAGCGGTATTAGATGTTTTTGAGTTTGAACCTGACGTTGATATGGAACTATTACCGCTACTTTCTTTTGCTACTCCGCATATTGCAGGGTATGGATTAGAAGGAAAGGCTCGTGGAACCACAATGATATTTAATTCTTATTGTGAGTTTTTAAATAGAGAAGAGCGCGCAGATCCACAAGCGTTATTACCTATAGCACCAATCCCTAATGTGACACTAAATCAGCAATGGGATCATTCAACACTGCACAATTTGATTCAGTTAGTCTATGATGTGCGAAAAGATGATGCCATATTTAGAGCAGAAATCTCAACACCTAGCGCATTTGATAAAATGCGTAAAGAGTATTGGGATAGAAGAGAATACAGTGCCATCACAATCACAGGAACTAAACACTGTGGTTTAACCCCGTTAAAACAACTTGGATTTACAATCGAGGAAGTCTAATGACTCAAGAATTTGATGTTGCCATTCTTGGCGCAACTGGTGCCGTTGGCGAAGCTATTATGGATGTATTACAAGAGCGTAATTTTCCAGTTGGCAATTTATACCTTTTAGCGTCAGAGCGTAGTGAAGGTAAAACAGTTCGCTTTAATGGTAAAACATTAACGGTTGAAAATGTTGAAGAGTTTGATTGGAGCCAAGTACAAATTGGCCTGTTTTCTGCTGGTGGTGAATTATCGGCAAAATGGGCACCGATTGCAGCTGAGTCTGGCGTTGTAGTTATCGATAATACATCACATTTCCGTTACGATCATGATATCCCGCTAGTGATCCCTGAAGTAAATCCAGAGGCGCTTGCTGATTTTCGTAACCGTAATATTATTGCGAACCCTAACTGTTCAACGATTCAAATGCTGGTAGCACTAAAACCAATTCATGATGCTGTAGGTATTGATCGTATCAACGTATCAACGTATCAATCAGTATCAGGTTCAGGTAAAGCGGGCATTGATGAACTAGCGGGCCAAACTGCGAAGCTATTAAACGGTTTACCAGCAGAGAACAAAGCTTACGACAAGCAAATTGCATTTAATTGCTTACCTCATATTGATGAGTTTATGGATAATGGCTACACCAAAGAAGAAATGAAAATGGTGTGGGAAACACAAAAAATCTTTGCAGATGATACGATTACTGTAAACCCAACATGTGTACGTGTTCCTGTGTTCTATGGTCACGCTGAAGCTGTTCATATTGAAACTCGTGCACCTATCGATGCAGTAGAAGCAACACGTTTACTTGAAGAAACCGATGGTATTGAAGTATTCCACGGTAATGATTATCCAACACAAGTGAGTGATGCTACTGGCAAAGACCACGTAATGGTTGCTCGTATTCGTGAAGATATTAGTCATTCAATGGGACTTAATATGTGGGTTGTTGCAGATAACGTACGTAAAGGTGCAGCAACGAACGCGGTTCAAATTGCAGAAGTATTAATTCGCGATTATTATTGATTAATATAGCGGCTCTTTCATAAATAAAGAACATGGTTTGCTTTGAATGATAGCCTTAGTGAAAACTAAGGCTTTTTTCTTCCATAAACCACACAGTTTTTGCTTAAAAGCTACAGTTTTTTTATTATTATCCGATATAGTTATACAGATATTAATTTTTTCATTTTACTAAGAGGCATCTCTAGTGTCTGACGCATCCAAAAAAATGTTTAAAACGCTGACTCCTTTAGCGTTATTCGTTGCATCACAGTGTTCGATTGCGAACGCTGCGGGTACAATTCAAATTGTAGGTCCGGAAGGAAAGGATCAAACCGTCAGTTCACAGGTAGTGACGCCATCACAATCAACAAGAACCGCTACTGTTGCACCACAAAACTCTGTATTAGAAAAACAATCGTCAACGGCACCGACAAAAGTGTACGGGCCAACAAGAGAAGATGAAACCTTGTGGTCGATTGCAAGTCGAGTAAATCCATCGAACACCACATCAGTTCAGCAAACCTTATTAGCTATCTATCGTTTAAATCCCCACGCTTTTGAAAATAACAACATTCATGGATTAGAGCCAAATAGCCGATTACGTTTACCGACATTAGAACAAGTTCGTCGTGAAAATACAGATGATGCGAAACAATTATTGCTTGCGCATAGTAAAAAATCAGTAATTAAAAAAGCGCCTGAAGCTAAAGTTGAACATACTGCTAAAATTGAAAAAACAGAACCAAAATCAACAGTAGCACCAATTAAAACAGAAACGAAAATTCAAGAGACAAAAACCGTTAAAAATACGGTTAAATCAATTGAACCAGTTGCTGAATCAGCTCCTTCAGTGGTTGCTCTAAAATCTGAACTAGAGACAACAGAGCAAGAGTTCACCGCGCTTCAAGAAAATAATCATCAGTTACGTGTACGATTAGCTGAAGTACAGCATGAAGTTGATAACTTAAAAAATGAATTAAGTGATGAAGATCGTATTCGAAATGAAGTCGAAAAATTCATTAATGAACAAAAACAGTTAGCGGTAGCAGAGAAAAAAGCAGAACCAAGCGCAATGGATAATTTAGCGTCGAGTCCCGGCTTAATTGCATTGCTTGCACTTATTCCTGGTGCGCTTATTGCTGGTTTAATTGCTTTCTTCTTATCTCGACGTAAGAAAGAAGAGGAAGAAGCGACAGAAAGTTCATCAGACACACCATTGCCGTCTGCGTTAGCAATGCCAGAAGATAATTTTAATATGGATGATGATATTCCAGAAATTAGCTTAGATGATGATGACGATATCTTAGGTGATCTCAGCGATGATGAATTCTTATTTGGAAACGATGACTCAGACTCAAATGATGATTTGTTTGCTGAATTTGAAACAGAAAAAACAGATTTGGAAGATGATGATCCATTTGCCTCATTAGATGATGATGATTTAGAGTCAATGCTATCTGATGATCTTGATAGCTTAGATGATCTTGACGATGACCTTGATATGTCTTCAAGTGCATTAACGGTTGATGCGGAAGAAAAAGCGTTAGGCCTTGAAGAGATGGAGAAAGCGCTTAATGATTTTGACAGTGATTTATTCTCAGAGAGCGATCTTGAAACGGAAGACGATGATTTCGACTTATCATTAATTGATGATTCCGATCTATCAGCGTTTGATAAATCAACCCCAGAACTAGAAGAAAATGAAGATCTAGAGGGTGGAGAATTAGATCAATCAATACTTGATGATTTGTTCTCATCAATGGATGACGATGAAGAAGAATCAGAACTTGATCAAGGCTGGGACCTTGATGAAAAAGAAGAAACAAAACTAGTTGCTGAGCCAAGCAGTGATTCGCTTGAAGATGAGTTAGATTTCGATACATTGCTGTCAGATATTGAAGAAAAATCAGAAGAAAACTCTGAAAGTATCGATTTGGATAGTGACACAGAAATGTTTAATGAGTTATTAGATGATTCAAATGATAAAGATAACATTAGCTTAAATACTGAAGACGATCTTGATTTAGATGTTAATGAAGGCAGTACTGCATTATTGGATGATCTGTTAGATGAGTCAGACGATGAAGATGACCTTGATTTAGATATTGATGAAGACAGCACATCATTGTTGGGTGAGTTACTGGGTGAAGAAGATGAGCTAACTGATGAAGATGATATTGAAATTGACGAAGATAGCACTTCATTACTTGATGAGTACTTATCAGAAGGTGACGACGATGATGATATTAAGATTGATGAAGACAGTACCTCTCTATTAGATGAGCTAATTGGTGATGATTCTGAAGAGGATGATGAAGCGCTGGGAAAGACTGGCGATGATGTTGACGTTGAAGGTGTAGCAGCATCAGAATCGCTTTCAGAAGATACGCCTAGAGATGAAGATTGGTTAGTTGAAGCTGAAGATGATGAACTTGACGATATTCCATTGTTTGAGTCAGAGTTAGTATCAGAACCAGAATCATCATTGGATCTTGATAAACCTTTAGAAGAAACAGAGCTGAATGAACTCCAGGCTGAAGAGAAAATTGAACTAGAAGACGATCTGTTAGCAGAAGAAGAGCTAACAGAAGAAAGTCAAGAAGCGCCGTTATTCGTAGAGACAGAGGCAGAAGAAGACGTATTTGCTAATTTAGAAGATCACTTGGAAGTAGATGAAGTAACAATGCTTTTACCAGAAACTGAAGAAGATACAGAGTCTGAATTAGATGAAGATACTGATTTCTCGTTTGATCTTGATGAGCCTTTAGAAGCAACAGAACTGAATGAACTTCAAGCTGAAGAGTCAATTGAGCTAGAAGACGATCTGTTAGCAGAAGAAGTTCTAACTGAAGAAAGCCTAGAAGCACCGCTAGTCGTAGATACAGAAACAGAGACAGAAGCAGACATTGAAGAAGATACAGAGTCTGAATTAGATGAAGATACTGATTTCTCGTTTGACTTAGATGAGTCTTTAGAAGCAACAGAACTGAATGAACTTCAGGCTAAAGAGTCAATTGAGATAGAAGATGATCTGTTAGCAGAAGAAGTGCTAACTGAAGAAAGTCTAGAAGAATCGTTAGTTGCAGATACAGATACAGAAGCAGAAGAAGACGTATTTGCTAATTTAGAAGATCACTTGGAAGTAGATGAAGTAACAACGCTTTCACCAGGCATTGAAGAAGACACAGAGTCTGAATTAGATGAAGCTACTGATTTCTCGTTTGATCTTGATCAGTCTATAGAAGTAACAGAACTGAAGGAACTTCAATCTGAAGAGCAAATTGAGTTAGAAGACGATCTGTTAGCAGAAGATGTGATAACAGAAAATGCTCTTGAGGAAGAGACTCTAGCTCTAGAAGGAACGTCAGATATTGAAGACGATCTTGATGAAAATGATTTCTCATTAGATGATTTTTTAGAAAATAGTGCGGTTGATTTTTCACAGCCAAATGATGATTTAGATGAAGACCATCTGGAAGGATTATCGATTGAAGATGCATTAGCTTCTTTAAAAGACGATAGTGATGATATTACACCACCTGAATCTGAAATAGAGGCGTTAGAGCAAGATATTGATACCACCGAAGATGACAAATCAGAAGAGTCATTAACTGCTAAAGATGAGAAAGAAGTTGCGCCCTTTGATTTTCATTCACGAGTGTCAGATGAAGAAAAAGAAGCGTTAACTCACCTAGATAGTGCTGGTTTAGACATTCATAGCATGATTGATGATGGTGCTAGCGATTGGAGTGGATTCAATCTTGATAATACGCCAAGCATGGACTCTGAGGTGGAAGATGAAGATTGGGCAGAACAACCAAACTTCGCTAATGACCCTCATGGTGATGATCGCTTTTTAAGTATCGAAGCATTAATTGCAGAAACTGAAAACGGAGATAAATCGAGCGTCGAAGAAGAAGATCTTAATTTAGATGTTGGGTTAGATGATTTTCCCGATATGCTAGATAACGTAGGATCTCATTATGTTGATGTAAACAGTGATGCTCAAAGTAAGCTTGATTTAGCAAGAGCCTATATTGAAATGTCTGATGAAAAAGGTGCTTTAGAGTTACTTGAAGAAGTTCTTCGCAGTGATGATGCGCAATTAAAAGTTGAAGCTGAAAAATTAATGAAACAACTAGGCTAACTTTAAGAAAACAATCTTAAAAAAGGCGGTGGCAGTGAGCCCCGCCTTTTTTTATAATGACGTATAATTGAATAAAAAGAATGAAATCTCATGCGAATAGCTTTATGTATTGAATACGATGGTGCCGATTACTATGGTTGGCAGCGTCAGAAAGACGTAAATAGCGTCCAGGCTGAATTAGAAAAAGCCTTAACAATTGTTGCAAATGAACCAATTGAAGTAATGTGTGCAGGTAGAACAGATGCTGGTGTGCATGGTACCGGACAAGTTGTTCATTTTGATACAACAAGCACTCGCAAACTCGCAGCATGGATGATGGGAGCGAACGCTAATTTACCAAAGAATATCGCCGTTCGTTGGGCAAAGGAAGTGAACGAAGATTTCCATGCTCGTTTTACAGCAACAGCGCGACGTTACCGATATATTATTTACAATAACCGTCTTCGTCCAGCAATCTTAGGGCACGGTGTCAGTCATTATCACGAACCGTTAAATGCAGACCTAATGCATCAAGCTGGGCAGTATTTACTCGGTGAGAATGATTTTACTTCTTTTAGAGCAATACACTGCCAATCTCGTAGTCCTTGGCGTAATTTAATGCACCTTAAAGTCACTCGTCATGGTGATTTTATTGTTATTGATATTAAAGCAAATGCTTTTGTTCATCACATGGTTCGCAACATTACTGGCAGTTTAATTCAGGTTGGTAAAGGCAAACAAAAACCAGAATGGATACAATGGTTGCTTGAAGCGAAAGATCGCAAATTAGCCGGGGCAACAGCAAAAGCAGAAGGGCTATATCTCATTGATGTTGATTATCCACAAGAGTGGGAACTACCGCGAGTACCACTAGGGCCATTATTTTTAGCTGATAACTGATATTACATCTTTATTTAATACGTCTATTTAATAAACAAAAAGTTGATGTAGGTTCAATTTCGAAAATAGGTACAACCAGTTTTTTATCTACACTGGCTGTTATTTATGGTTTAATCTAATTAATTGAATTTATTTCTCTTGCGATGGTGCGAGAGATCACTAATAGAAAGGTCGTCCATGAGTTGGCTTGAAAAGATTTTTAATACAAGCAATATTGTTAGTTCACGTAAAGCATCGATCCCTGAAGGGGTTTGGACGAAATGTACGTCATGTGAACAGGTTCTATATTCTGCAGAGCTAGAGCGTAATCTAGAAGTGTGTCCTAAGTGTGACCACCATATGCGCATGAAAGCACGTAAACGTTTAGAAACATTTTTAGATGTTGAAGGTCGTGTGGAAATTGGCCAAGAGCTAGAACCAAAAGATGTTTTGAAGTTTAAAGACTCAAAACGTTATAAAGATCGTATCTCTGCTGCACAAAAATCAAGCAATGAAACGGATGCGTTAGTGGTAATGAAAGGGACTCTATTAGAGCTTCCAGTTGTTGCTTGTGCATTTGAATTCTCATTTATGGGTGGTTCAATGGGCTCTGTTGTTGGTGCTCGCTTTGTTAAAGCGGTTGATGCTGCAATCGAAAACAACTGTCCTCTTGTTTGTTTCTCTGCAAGTGGTGGTGCACGTATGCAAGAGGCGCTTATGTCTCTAATGCAAATGGCAAAAACAAGTGCTGCTCTTGCACGTTTGTCTCGTAAAGGCCTACCATTTTTTTCAGTATTAACCGACCCAACAATGGGCGGTGTATCTGCAAGTTTAGCAATGCTAGGTGATATTAATATCGGTGAACCAAAAGCCCTAATTGGTTTTGCTGGTCGTCGTGTTATTGAGCAAACCGTTCGTGAAGATCTACCGGAAGGCTTCCAACGTAGTGAATTCCTACTTGAGCATGGTGCGATAGACATGATTGTTGATCGTCGTGAAATGCGTCAACGTATTGGTGGCTTAATGGCTAAAATGACAAACCAGTCATCGCCATTAGTTGTTCCTGTTGACGGTGAAAAGTAAAAATTAAATCAAATGCGAGCAAGGTTGCTAGTTCTTACTTTAAAACAGCAACCTAAGTCATATATACTGTTACTCTATTCCGTAAGTGAAGTAGTTGAATTATGACATCATTTGATTCTCCGAAAGCCACATCTGATTTATCGGTGTGGCTTCGTTATTTAGAAAGCATTCATACAAGTGCAATTGATTTAGGCCTTGAGCGTGTTCAACGTGTTGCACAACGAGCAAAATTAACAAAACCAGCCCCAACGGTGATTACCGTAGCAGGGACAAATGGCAAGGGTTCAACTTGCGCATTAATGGAGTCTATCTTAATTAATGCGGGCTATCGTGTCGGCGTTTACAGCTCTCCTCATCTTATTCGTTACAATGAACGTATTCGTATTAATGGTAACGATTTATCTGATCCTCTTATTACTCAGTCTTTTTCAGCAATTGAAGCATGGCGTAAAGAAACATCATTAAGTCTTTTTGAGTTCGGAACGCTATCTGCCTTGTGGGCGTTTAAAGCACATCAAGTTGATGTTGTTCTTTTAGAAGTTGGCTTAGGTGGGCGTTTAGATGCGACAAATGTGGTGGAACATGACGTTTCTATTATCACGAGTCTCGCAGTTGATCATGTTGATTGGCTTGGTGATGACATTGAAGTGATTGGTTTTGAAAAAGCAGGGATCTATCGCTCTGAAAAGCCAGCCATCTGTGGCCAACCAAATCCACCTTCAAGTGTAGCAGCTCATGCTGATGACATCGGAGCGGATTTATATCAAGTAGGCTATCAGTTTGATTATAGCGTGAATCCTGAGACGCAGACATGGACATGGAAAAGTGGGGCGTTTGATCTAGATAACCTACCGTTACCAAATTTACCTTTAGCGAATGCAGCAACAGCGATAATGGCGTTAGGTACGTCTGGATTAGAACTGAGTGATGTGAATATTGTCGAAGGTTTGAAACTCGCTAGTTTACCGGGCCGAATGCAGCGTTTAAGTCGTGACAACGGAGAAGCTGAGACAACAATTATTCTTGATGTTGCGCATAACCCACATTCAGCAAATTATCTTGTACAACAAGTAAGACAGCGTTTTCCAAATAAGAAAATTCACGCAGTGGTGGGTATGTTGCATGATAAAGACATTAAATCGACCTTGAGTGAGTTCACGGGAGTTATTGATGTTTGGTATCCTGCATCTTTATCTGGTCCACGAGCAGCTAATGCAAGTGAGTTAATTGCGGTTTTATCAGAAGAAATAGCAGAATATTCATCACCAGTTGATGCTTTTAAAGTAGCCTTACAACAGGCTGAAAATGATGATTTAATTTTAGTCTTCGGTTCTTTCCATACGGTTGGTGAGGTATGGGATTACTGGAAACAAGAAGCATAAGGAACATAAGTGTCTAGTCCATTTCAGCGACGTTTAGTCGGAACTATTATATTGGTTGCTATTGGGGTAATTGTTTTACCTGATGTATTTGATGGTAAGAAAAAACACTACCAAGAAGAATTTGCAAGCATCCCAATTAAACCAGAGCCCTCTAAAGATGTAGAGCAATTTGAGATACAAGAGCCAGTAGATTTTGATGCAGAACTTCCTGGGGAGCCTGTAGAGGTGACCATTGAGTCGACAGAAGCAGAGCCAGAAAAAGAAGTACTTCACATTGTAGAGAAAAAACCAGCAGTTGAAGCACCGAAAATTGATTATGCAAAAAGCGCATGGATAATCCAGCTTGGTGTGTTTAGAAATGCAGATAATGCACAAAATCTAGCGCTTAAATTACGTAAGCAAGGTTTCCAGGCGCATACTTTCCCTAAGGAACCTCAGAAAGGAGATTTAGTGAGAGTTGCTGTTGGCCCAGATATTTCAAAATCGGATCTTGAAAAACAACTACCGAAATTAAAAGAAATAACTGGCTTAAATGGTCAATTGCTTAAATTTACACCACTAAACCCATAAGAAAACGTTTGCGTAGCGGATTTTTCTGTTAAAATGCGCAGCAACAGAGAAAAGATAAATTATGATTTGGATCGATTTTGTCATTTTAGGTGTTATTAGCCTATCAGCTTTAATCAGTTTGGTTAGAGGATTTGTAAAAGAAGCATTGTCATTAGTGATATGGTTTGGCGCCTTTTTTATTGCCAGTAATTTCTATCCTAAATTAGCAGCGTATTTTACAAATATACATGATGAAATGATAAGAAATGGCAGTGCGATAGCTGCCTTGTTTGTGGCAACTCTAATTGTTGGTGCTGTTGTTAACTATGTTGTTGGTCAATTAGTACAAAAAACAGGGCTGTCAGGAACAGATAGGATTTTAGGGATTGTCTTTGGCGGATTAAGAGGCGTGCTAATTATTGCTGCGGTTTTATTCTTCATTGATGCCTTTACGTCATTATCAGATTCAGAGTGGTGGAAGCAATCGCAATTAATACCTCAGTTTAAGGTCGTAATTGCGTGGTTCTTTGATTACTTAAAGGATACATCAAGTTTTCTTCCTGGCGCTAAATAGCGCCAGTTTTTTAGCAAATTGAGGACTCTAGGACATGTGCGGTATTGTTGGAATCGTGGGCGCAACACCAGTAAACCAGTCAATCTATGACGCTTTAACAGTGCTACAACATCGTGGCCAAGATGCTGCTGGTATTATTACCATAGAAAGCAATCGTTTCCGTCTGAGAAAGGCGAACGGTTTGGTGAAGGATGTGTTTGAAACAAAACACATGCAACGCCTACAAGGTAACGTTGGTATTGGACATGTTCGATACCCTACAGCAGGCAGTTCTAGTGCCTCAGAAGCACAACCTTTCTATGTAAACTCTCCTTTTGGGATCACATTAGCGCACAATGGTAACTTAACCAATGCGAATGAAATCCGTGAGACCTTATTTGAACAAGAGCGCCGCCATGTTAATACGACTTCTGATTCAGAAGTATTATTAAACATCTTTGCTCACCATCTTGATGAATCTAAGAATTACCCACTCACTCAAGATGATATTTTTAAAACAGTAGCTAAAGTACATGAACAAATTCGTGGTGCTTATGCGGTAACGGCAATGGTGATTGGTCATGGAATGGTTGCTTTCCGTGATCCAAATGGTATCCGTCCATTATGCCTAGGTAAACGCGAAGTAGAAGGCCGTACAGAATACATGGTAGCGTCTGAATCAGTCGCTCTTGATGCTGTCGGTTTTGATTTTGTACGTGACGTAGCGCCAGGTGAAGCTATATATGCACCATTTGAAGGTGGTCTATATACACAACAATGTGCGCATGATCCAAAGTTAAATCCATGTATTTTTGAATTCGTTTACTTTGCTCGTCCAGATTCGTTTATTGATAAAATTTCGGTATACAGTGCACGAGTTGAAATGGGTAAGCGTTTGGGTGAAAAAATCAAACGTGAATGGGAAGATCTAGAAATAGATGTAGTTTTACCTATCCCTGAGACTTCATGCGATATCGCTCTTGAGATTGCTCAAATTATTAATAAACCTTACCGTCAAGGGTTCGTGAAAAACCGTTATGTTGGCCGTACGTTTATTATGCCAGGCCAGCAAGAGCGTAAAAAATCGGTACGTCGTAAATTAAACGCTATTCGTTCAGAATTTAAAGATAAGAATGTATTGCTGGTTGATGACTCAATTGTTCGTGGTACTACTTCTGAGCAGATCATTGAAATGGCGAGAGATTCAGGTGCTAAAAATGTTTACATGGTATCAGCTGCGCCAGAGATTCGTTTTCCGAACGTATACGGTATTGATATGCCAAGTGCAAATGAGTTAATTGCTCACGGTCGCGAAGTTGATGAGATCTGTAAACAAATTGGTGCAGATGCATTAATCTTCCAAGATCTTTCCGATTTAGTTGACGCTGTAGGTTGCGGGAATCGTGAAATTGAACGTTTTGAAACCTCAGTTTTCAATGCGCATTATGTAACTGGAGACGTAGACCAAAATTACTTGGAGTATTTAGAAAGTTTACGAAATGATGATGCAAAAAAAGATCATGAAGCTCAAAACGTAGCAAGTTTAGATATTTATAACGAAGAAATCTAAATTTCGTCTAAAGAAAAGCCTGTGATATCTGTTATCACAGGCTTTTTTTGTATGTGTGTCTTGTCCTGAAATGTGTTTTAGTATTAACTTGGTACGTGGCTACTTACGAAATCAATAAAAAGACGGACTTTTTCAGGTTGATGATCTTTATGGTTATAAATCATATAAATATCTCTAGGATTTGCTGACCAGTCTTTAAGAACACGTACTAATGAACCATCAGCAAGGTATTGTCGGATCATGATATTTGGCATTAGCGTTATCCCTAAACCATCAGAACAAGCCATTCGAATCACATTAAGTTCACTTGCCTCAAAACGTCCAGCATCAGTAATTGTGACAGACTCGCCATCATTATTCGTTAAACGCCAACGCATTAAAGGGTTGCCTTTTAGTAAATGGTGTTCATGTAATTCTTGTGCGTGTGTTGGTTCTGAATTTGCTTCTAAATAAGCAGGGCTAGCGACTAAAATATCTTCTAAAGAACCAATTTGACGAGCAATAAGTGAAGAGTCTCTTTGCTTTCCAACACGGAAAATAATATCCCAATCAGTTGGGTCAAGCTGTTCTGGTTGGTTGCTCATAGTTAGGTTAATACTGATATTAGGATAGATCAGCATAAACTTATTTAAGATAGGCTGAATCATACGTTTGGTTAGGTTTGAAGGGGCTGCGATTTTTAATTTACCAGCAGCTCCCCGGCATTCTTCACTTAGGCATTCACTGGTATTAACTAAGGTAGCTAAAATTGGTGCGCATTCATCATAAAACTTTTGGCCCGCTTCTGTTAGCGATAACTTGCGAGCGTGGCGATTAAGTAAGCGAATATCTAAAGAATCTTCTAAGGCTTGAATCCGACGAGTAATTGTTGCAACAGGGATTAGGGTTTTTCTTGAGGCGGCAGTATAGTTACCATTATCAACAACCTGTCGAAACAAATTTAAATCATCTAACTTCATTATATTAAAATACTCTCTGTTTTTTCGAACGATGAATTGTAACTAAAACCCTAATATGGGTGTTGTTATAAGTCAACTAAAGTGAAAATCTATAAATAAATGGCTGTTTTTTCTTATTTTGTGACTGTTATTAATAATCTTATCCAAAAACATTTGTGCTCAACTCAATATGGAACTAAATTTATTCATGGTTATAACAAAAATAAAGGAAGTATCCATTATTTGCTAAGGAACGTGCAGAGGGTTGTCGTATGTCGATAAAGCAGTGTGAAAAAAATGTAGATGAAGTGAAAGCACCAGTAGAAGATTTACTATTTAATAAAGATGTATTGATTGTTGATGACGATCCTGTTTTTAGAACCATGATAAAAGCGGTTTTAGAAAGTTATTCATGTAATGTAAAAGAAGCCTGTAATGGCTTAGACGGACTGCAAATATTACAGAACTCATTACCTGATGTGTTGTTATGTGATTTAGCTATGCCAATTTTAAATGGCATCGAGTTTGTTGAGGAAGCCGTTTTAGAATACCCAATGTTGCCAATCATTGTCATTTCAGGCAGTGGTGATATGCAAGATGTGGCAAAAGTGTTGCGTTTAGGAGCAAAAGATTTTTTAGTTAAGCCAATCAATGATATTTCTATTTTGATTAAATCATTGGTATCGGCGTTAAAACTAAGTGAAGAGAGTTCTCAACGTATGCAGGACTTTTCTAGCCAATGGTTTAGAACATCAGAGCTTGATAAAAGCTGTAATGATGAACTGCATTGGCACTTAGACCATTTACAAAATGAACCTAATATAGGTAGAGAACTTTTATTTGAGTTGTTGCCAGAAAATGATGCGCAGCAAGGTAATTGGAAATTAAGTTATCGATTATTACAGCCGGTAGATGGAATGCCACTGATTTTTGATTATGAGTGGTTGTTAGATGGTCGTTTATTCTTTTATCTCGTCGATTCAAAGTCTGGTGAAGAGACTGGTGTTGTTTCTTGTCTGTTGATCAGAGCATTTTTTAATGATTTCATTCGAGATCAAAACATTACATTAAATACAATACCCAAAATGGTTGCTTCAATTGAAAAAGGAATGGCAGCTATGGAACATTCTTACCCTATGTCGGGTATATTTGGGTATGTCGATTTTTCTGATGAGGCCATATTTATTTTATCAGCAGGCCTTGATGCCGTATGGGGTAATCAGCATGAGCGTAGCGTGATACGTGGAAGTAAACAATTAACTCAGGGAGCCGAAAATAACAAGGTACATCGTTTCCCTATTGCACAGGAGAATAGCTTAGTTTTGAACAGTTTAGGGTGCAGCAGTTTTAAGTTTGAATTAAGTTCTTCATAGATTGATTGTTTAGTGATAGCCTCACGTTAGAGTATAGTTTTGGTTTAGAGAGACAGATTTGCATTTTACCCATAAGGCATTTTGGTTTTTTATTGGCGTTATCGCATTAGTTCTAGGTCTTATCGGTGTATTTTTACCTCTCCTACCAACGACGCCATTTTTGATCCTTGCTAGCGCTTGTTTTATGCGTGCTTCACCTCGGATTCATGCTTGGCTTATTACGAATCCTTATTTAGGCCCTCCTATTGTTGAGTGGCAGGAGTGTAAAACCATTAAGGCCTCTATTAAAAAGAAGGCGTTTGTTATGATAGTGTTTAGCTTTCTTCTCTCTATCATAATAGCGCCAATATTGTGGGTGAAATTTTTATTGTTAGTATTAGCAATTATACTTCTTTATTGGTTTTCAACCATCCCAAGTTCTTAATTTTTAAGATAATCGACTAGCGCAATAGGCATTAGTTCAACTGCTCATCTCGACGGGTAATGCTTGCTCACGATACAGAAAGTGAATAACATAAGTCGGTTAATTTTTTTTAATGCCGGATTTAGGCAGAATAGGACAAAATCATGTCGACAGAAACACTTGAACTGATTAAAAGCAGCATCAAATCTATTCCTGATTACCCAAAAGCAGGCATCATGTTCCGTGATGTAACTAGCTTGATGGAAGACCCAAAAGCATATCAAGCGACAATTCAGCTACTTGTAGAGAAATATAAACAAGGTGGCTTTACTAAAGTTGTTGGTACTGAAGCTCGTGGTTTCTTATTTGGTGCACCATTAGCGCTAGAGTTAGGTGTTGGTTTTGTTCCTGTACGTAAGCCTGGAAAACTTCCACGCCCGACAATTGCACAAACGTATGATCTTGAATACGGTACAGATACGTTAGAAATTCATACTGATGCAATTGTTGAAGGTGATAAAGTATTAGTGGTTGATGACCTACTAGCTACTGGCGGTACGATTGAAGCAACAGTAAAACTGATCCGTCAACTTGGTGGTGAAGTGGAGCACGCAGCATTTGTTATTAACTTACCAGAAATTGGTGGCGAAACTCGTTTAGAAGGTTTAGGCCTAAACGTATACAGCATCTGTGAGTTCGCTGGTCACTAATTCCTCATATACACAATAAATTGAGTGAGATCTCTCTATCAAGGGAGATCTCATTTTTTTGCTGTGCTACGATTTAGATCTATTTTATTTTGGGCTGTATTCTATGAGCTATCAAGTTCTGGCACGTAAGTGGCGTCCGCATCATTTTAAAGATGTGGTTGGCCAGCCTCACGTGCTTACGGCGTTGGAAAACGCACTTGACCATAATCGACTTCATCACGCTTACTTATTTAGCGGAACTCGTGGTGTGGGTAAAACCACCATTGCACGTCTGTTCGCGAAAGGGTTGAACTGTGAAGAAGGGATCACATCAACCCCTTGCGGTGTGTGTTCTACTTGTAAAGAAATTGACGAAGGACGTTTTGTTGATTTACTTGAGATCGATGCCGCTTCTAGAACCAAAGTCGAAGATACTCGCGAACTGCTTGATAATGTTCAATACAAACCTGCGCGTGGTCGTTTTAAGGTTTATTTGATCGATGAAGTTCATATGCTGTCGCGTCACAGCTTCAATGCGTTATTAAAAACATTGGAAGAGCCGCCAGAGTACGTCAAATTTTTATTAGCAACGACTGATCCACAGAAACTGCCTGTAACGATATTGTCTCGTTGTTTACAATTCCATCTAAAGCACATCAGTGTTGATCAAATTCATGAGCAGCTAGATTTTGTTTTAGATAAAGAAGAAGTAACAAAAGACGCAAGAGCATTAGGCTTGATTTCTCATGCTGCTGACGGCAGTATGCGTGATGCACTGAGCTTGACAGATCAAGCGATAGCATTGGGTAATGGTTCTGTTACCACTGATATTGTTTCAGCGATGCTAGGCACTTTAGATACGGATCAAGCGGTTCGGATCTTAGAGGCTATAAGCACGAAAAACATGCAGACATTAATGAGCTGTGTGAATGATCTTGCTGATATGGGGATTGAATGGGATGGGTTAGCCAAAGAAGTAGCGAACCAACTTCATAAATTAGCCATGTATCAAGCACTGCCGGCAACTCTGGATAAAACACAACCAGATGCAGAGCGTATTGAACTGTTAAGTGGCCAATTATCTCCACAAGAAGTGCAGCTTTTTTATCAAATTGCCTTACAAAGTCGTAAAGATTTACCGTTAGCGCCAACGGAAAAAACGGGCGTTGAAATGATGCTGCTAAGAATGGTTGCGTTTCGTCCCGTTCATGCACAACAGTTAGATGCTCAGCCGATTGCTGTACCATCAACAGAGCCTCAAGTTATTCAACCTATGGCGATGCCAAGGCAGCAGTCTGCGCCGCTTGTAGACTCAAATCCAGCAATGATGAGGCCTCAAGCACCAGTTCAGCGTCAGTCATCTCAAATCGCTCAACCACAACAAGCGAATACTCAGAATCAATACGTACCACCAGTGCAGTCAGAGCAACCACCTATGTATGATGCGCCGCCTATGGGGGATTCGCATCAATCAATGCAGCAAACGTCATCTTCTGTACCTCCTGTACAGCAAGAGCCTACCGTTGCACAAAAAACGGGTTTGCTTGGCGTTCGTAACCAGTTACGCAGTGCAAAAAATAATTTAATTAATACAACCAATGGTACTGGCTCAAAAAAGTCTAGTGCGGCATCCGATAAGAAAAAAACGAGTTCAGTGCTAGAACGCATTGCTGAAAAGCAGCATTTAGCGCCTCGTGCTCAGGTGTCGCAAATTGGAAGTTCAGCAGCACAAGAGAAAAAACCAGAAGAGCCTTATCGTTGGAAATCAACACAACCTGAACAGAAAAAGGTCGTGAGTGATATTACTCCAACCAAGTTAAAGCAAGCACTAGAGCATGAAAAAACACCAGAGATGGTCAAGTTACTGGTGGAAGAATCATCACAGCAAGATGAATGGTCAGCACTGGCCATGTCATTAACCCTGCCAAAATTGGTTCAGCAGTTAGTGTTAAATTCGTCGTTTGTTGAGAAAGATAACCAAGTAACATTACATTTGAGAGCCGCTCAGTCTCATTTAAATGGCGATAAAGCCAATGAATTGGTAGCTCAGGCATTGAGTCAGGCGCTTAATAAAGACATCACCGTATCTATTGATATTAGTGCTGAGGGTAAGACGCCTTTAGAGTTGCGTGAGCAAATGTATCAAACCAAATTACAAACGGCATACCAAAGTTTACAACAAGATCCACACGTGAATTTCTTTATACAGAGGTTTGGTGCAGAAATGGATCAAGAAAGTGTAAGGCCGATTTAATTCGTTCTTATACAAATAAAGTAAAATATACATATGGGTTGAAATTGTCATATTCATCCCCATTTTCTTAGTAACAAAGAAGTAAATTTAAGAGAGAATAATTATGTTCGGTGGAAAAGGCGGCATGGGCAATTTAATGAAGCAAGCCCAGCAAATGCAAGATCGCATGCAAAAAATGCAAGAAGAAATCGCAAACATGGAAGTCACTGGTGAATCAGGTGCTGGTCTTGTCAAGGTTACTATCACAGGTTCTCACAGTGTTCGTCGTGTTGAAATCGATCCAAGCTTAATGGAAGAAGACGAAAAAGATATGCTAGAAGATCTGATCGCAGCCGCGTTCAATGATGCTTCTCGTCGTATTGAAGAAACACAAAAAGAAAAAATGGCTGGTGTTACTGGTGGAATGCAAATGCCACCAGGCTTTAAAATGCCATTCTAATTTATCTTAAATGATAAAAATCAAGACAGATTATTCATATTCATCTTGGTAAAATTAGGCGGCTAAGTGGCTGCCTTTTTCTTTTCTGGAATATAAAAAAACTATGCGAACAAGTGGTTTATTAGAACAATTAATGGAATCATTACGATGCCTACCTGGCGTTGGTCCAAAATCAGCTCAACGAATGGCGTTTCATCTTTTACAACGTAACCGTCAAGGGGGAATGCAACTGTCAGACTCTTTGTCTCGTGCGATGTCTGAGATTGGGCATTGCTCAGAATGTAGAACATTTACTGAAGAAGATACCTGTGCAATTTGTTTAAATCCAAAACGTCAAGCCAGCGGTGAGTTGTGTATCGTAGAAAGTCCTGCCGATATCGTTGCGGTAGAAGCAACAGGGCAATTTTCTGGGCGTTATTTTGTTTTAATGGGGCATCTCTCTCCTCTTGATGGTATAGGTCCAAGTGATATCGGTTTAGATTTATTTGACCACCGTTTAGGCCGTGGCGATATTACTGAAGTGATTTTAGCAACGAACCCGACGGTAGAAGGTGAAGCGACAGCTCACTATATCGCTGAAGTTTGTCAAGAGCACCAAGTCCCTGCGAGTCGAATTGCACATGGTGTCCCTATGGGCGGAGAGCTAGAATTAGTGGATGGTACAACGCTTTCTCATTCTATTTTGGGGCGCCAGAGGCTGTACTAAGTGTATAGACATAGTAGAGTAATTGGAGCGTTGCACCACAAAATGCTCCAATTAGGTGAGCCTCTATAGCAACGTTAGCATTTATTAGAGATACGGTTGAATCGCTTGCTCCAAAGTATTGTTCCCAAGCAATTTTAGCAACGACACCGACGAGTAATAGCCACCCCGTACTTCGTTGCTGTTTGATGTCTTCAATCGCAGCCCAGATAAATAAGCCATGTAATACACCGGATAAGCCTACATAAGATTGCATGGGTGAAAGCAATAAAAACGATCCTGTCAGTAGGCTGATAGAGAGCAGTAATAACCATAACTTTTTAGGGTTTAAAATATCCTTAAAGATAAAGCAAAATACAGTTAAAGCAGCAGCATTCATCATTAAATGAGGAAGATTGGTATGAGTAAAATTACCTGTCACTAACCGCCAAATTTCCCCTTGTAGAATTAAGCTTCTGTCCCAAACAAAAAAATCTGATACCGGAGTCAGTTGTGCAAGACCGAGCACGACTAAAATGGGAAAGAGTAATTTAAACAAATCAAAGGTTCCTTGTGATTCGATTCTGTCTTCAATGT
>JAAGZR010000762.1 GCA_024206155.1 Aliivibrio sp. | reverse complement strand
TTGTTCAAATGCTTGTAGATCCACTTTCAAGCTTGACTCAAAACCTTGCATGGGGTTCAAACCGTAACAAAGATGATGTGATTATCGCAGCAGCAACAGCCGACGCTTTAGACGGTGACGGTAACTTAAACACGTTCCCCGCTACACAAGAAGTTGGTGATTACAGCACAGCTATTACGTTAGACCTTATCAATGAAATGGATCAAAAGTTCTATGACAATGATATTGACCCTGATGAGCCTAAGTGTGTAATTATCTCACCATTCCAACGCCGTACTTTGCTTGGCTTGCTTGAGGTTACTTCTGGTGACTTCCAAGGCGATTCAATGGCATTACGTAACGGTTACTTGCCTAACTTCTTAGGGTACGATTGGATTGTATCAACTCGCTTACTATCTCCCGGTGCTGACCAAGTTGATTGTTTAGCTTATACACAAAAAGCAATCGGCATGCAGTTAAACCGCGATATTTCAACTCGTGTTGCAGAAGACCCAAGCAAGTCTTTCATGTGGCGTGTGTACGGCTTCCAAACTTTGGGCGCTGTACGTGTTGAAGATGAGCACATTGTACGCCTTAAATTAGCAGACGCTTAATCGTGTTACGGGGCTGGGGGGATTTGTCCTCAGCCTTTCTCTTTGGCCCCAACTTAAAGAGGTGTTAACATGGCTATTACAGGTGTAAGAACAGAGTTAGACGTATCTATCGAAGCAACCACATTGAAAACTGGTTTGGTTTGGTGGATGGAAGACGGCACAGCTAAAGGACAATCAAGTGATTTAGCGGCAGGCTTACCAACGGCATACCTAGGTAAAGCTTTGGACGCTGCCGGCGACAGAACAGGCAAAAGAACGCCTAGAGTTGCTTTAAATCAAAAACAAGCAGCGCCGTAATAATTAAAAGTAACCTAGCGTATTGCTGGGTTATTTTATTTTTAAGGTTTAAAATTATGAGTAACAGAACAGATGCGCAAGCGGGTATTGATGCGCAAATAGCTAAAGAAGGCGACCCGAATTCGATAACGCCAACTAGTCAATCAACAGA
>JAAGZR010000761.1 GCA_024206155.1 Aliivibrio sp. | reverse complement strand
CGGCATTGGTTTAGCTATACTGAGTTTTGTATTTGGCTTACAACCGACAAGCCCACCTATTGATGTAATGTTAATGATCATGGCGGTAGTAGCTGCAGCTGCTGCAATGCAAGCCGCTGGTGGTCTTGAATATTTAATCAAGATTGCTTCGAATATTCTTCGTAAAAACCCACGTCATATCACTTTCATTGCTCCTTTAGTGACGTATATGTTCACCTTCTTAGCAGGTACTGGGCATGTAGCTTATTCTGTTCTTCCTGTTATTGCAGAGGTAAGTCGTCGTAGTGGTGTTCGCCCTGAGCGTCCACTAGGCATGGCAGTTATCGCTTCACAATTTGCGATTGTAGCAAGTCCAATTGCCGCGGCTGTTGTTGCTCTGGTTGCTTTTTTAGAACCTCAAGGCATTACATTAGCAAACGTATTGATGATAACAATTCCTGGCACTTTTTGTGGTTTAGCTCTTGCATGCGTTATCGTAAACAAGATCGGTAAAGACTTAAAAGATGATCCTGAATATCAGCGTCGTATGCAAGATCCTAAGTTTCGCCTAGAAATGGAACAAGAAGTTAAAGTTGAAGAGATTGAGATTAAACCTGGTGCTAAAAAAGCAGTAGGTCTGTTCTTATTCGGCGCAATTGTGGTTGTGGTTATGGGAGCATTCCCATCGTTACGTCCTAACTTCAATGGTTCACCAATGGGCATGGCGCACACAATTGAAATCGTCATGTTAGCAATGGCTGCACTGATTATTCTATTATGTAAACCTGATGGTAACGAGATCACTCAAGGTTCAGTATTCCATGCTGGTATGCGTGCAATCGTTGCTATCTTTGGTATCGCATGGTTAGGTGATACTTTTATTGCAGGTCACTATGACATGGTAAAAGAAGCGGTTTCTGGATTGGTCGAAGTTGCGCCATGGACATTCGCGTTTGCACTGTTTGGCTTATCTGTAATGGTAAACAGCCAAGGTGCAACAACCGCAGTATTAGTGCCTGTTGGTATTACGCTAGGTCTTCCACCTGAAGTGATTATCGCAACATTTGTTGCCGTTAATGGTTACTTCTTTATTCCTAACTACGGTCCAATCATTGCGTCAATTGACTTTGACCGCACAGGTACGACTAAGATTGGTAAATACATCTTTAACCATAGCTTTATGATCCCAGGTCTTCTGAGCATGGTATTTAGTATTATCTTTGGTTTTATTTTTGCGAGTATGGTTCTATAACCCTTTATTTTTCGTAAAAAGGATCAAACACATGGCCATGGTTTTATTACAAATCATGGCCATTTTTTAATCTTTAATAGTACGTTATCTAGTTTACTTTATGTGACTATTGGCCTCTGTCTTTAATTCGACATAAAAGCGAAAACAAACTGTCATATAACCATTCTATGATCGCCAAATCAAATTGATCATGGAGGATATATGAATCGCAATACACTCACTTTCACCACGCTAGCGGTGGTTACTTCTGCATTACTAGGTTGTAGCCAGCAATCCAATATAACAACAGTAAAAAACACATTTTCAGCGATAGATACTTTTGGTATTCAATGTAAATTACACGAAGAACCAACGTTCGATAGTTTAGAAATTAGTGGACTGACATTGGTTGGCTCATCTATAGCAGCAGCTCCTTTTGCTACATCTGCAGCGGAGATCCTAAGTTACGACTCATGTACAGATAAGTTGTATGTGGTAAATGCTCAAGCCAAAAAGGTAGATGTGCTAACATTGAATGCCAATAGCAAACCGAGTGCTGTTGGTCACATAGACCTTCAATCAGCGGCCAATTATTCTGGGATTGAGATTGGCGCAGCAAATAGCGTCTCTGCACATAGTGGATTAGTGGCTGTTGCAATTGAAAATAATAATAAACAGAAAAACGGTATTATTGCCTTATATCGTTCGGACACACTTGAGATTATAACCACTTATCCTGCAGGACCTTTGCCTGATATGGTGAGTTTCTCTAAAGATGGACGCTATATTGCTTCAGCTAATGAAGGTGAACCAAATTCAGATTACTCTGTTGATCCAGAAGGCAGTGTAACGTTAGTGGACATTGCTAATGGGCCATTAAATGCTTTAGTGACACAACTCGATTTTAATGCGTTTGACAAAGGCAGTGCTCGTTATTCAGAGCTAACCGATAACGTCCGTATTTCTGCACCTACTGCAACCGTTTCCCAAGATCTTGAGCCCGAATATCTCACTTTTGCTGATAACGGTAAATTGTATGTTGCTTTACAAGAGAATAATGCATTAGCTGCCATTGATGTCGAAAGTGCATCGATTGACGGTATCTTTGGTCTTGGTGGGAAATCATGGAAAAACGTTCAATTGGACGCTTCGAATAAAGATAAAAAGCTCGGTAACCTTCAAAGCTATTCGATGCTAGAAGGACTTTATATGCCAGATAGCATTGCCAGTTATAGTGTTAATGGCTCTACTTATATTGTGACTGCGAATGAAGGTGATGGCAGAGAATATGGGTTCGAAACAACTCAAAAACAATGTGATGAAAAATCTTATGGGTGGGACGGTGATGACTATCAAGGCACTGCAGAATATGCAACCAAACAAGATTTTTGCATTGTTTACGTTGATGAAATTCGTGGTAAAAAATTAGACATTGATAAAAACCATCCACTAGCATCGGCGTTAAAAGATAAAAATCAATTGTCTCGTTTAAAAGTGGTTAAGCCACAAGGCACGTTAGCAGTCGATGAAAAAGTACAAGCATTTGGTAGCCGTTCATTCTCTATTTGGGATGAATCAGGGGAATTAGTGTTTGATAGCGGCGATGAGTTTGCTCGTATTGTTTTTGAAAATAATAGAAATAATTTCAATAGCACTAATGATAATAATAGCAGTGCAGATGATCGCAGTGATGATAAAGGCGTAGAGCCAGAGGCCATCGAAGTTGCCAATATTAATGGACGCCAATACGCATTTATTGGCTTAGAGCGTCAAGGCGGCGTGATGGTGTATGACGTAACAGAACCAAAAGACTCTCGCTTTGTTACGTATGTGAATAATCGTAACTTTGATGCAGCCGTATGCACTCAGGTTAACGGAGAAGGCGAGTGTAAAAATGGAATTTATAACCCTAAAGCCGGAGATCTTGGTCCTGAATCAATAACGTATTTCACTCGTTTAAACCAACATTTTATTGCTGTTGCTAATGAAGTAAGTGGGACGACATCAGTATATCGTATTGATTTTTAATTAACTTCAAATTTAAGGTAGTTCAAAGGGTAATTAACCCATCTTAATTAAAATCCTCTTTGGTAATGAGAATCAAAGAGGATTTTTTATTTATTCACGAATATAAGTCCTATAAGTCGAAGAATGACCATTTAACTGCTACCTTTTAAGTAAGATAATCAATTCAGTAGGGTGTTTTTAACGTGTAAATTGGAGAGTGCTATGCATGATAAGAAAAGGGCTTTCCGTCATTATATTATTTCAATCGTTATCTTTGTGGCAGCTATATTTGTAGGGATAGAGAAAAGTAGAGCGAACACTGAACTAAAAATAGGAACCTATCATTGTCCTCCTTTTATCTTTCATCAAAACTCTCAGCAATATGATGGGCTGAGTATGCTGCTGTGGCAGCGAATTTCAGAGATCATGAAGGTTAAATATTCAATTCAAAATTACGAATTAGATGATTTATTACTGGCCGCTGAAAAAGGAGATATTGACGTTGGTGTTTCTTGCATATCAATTACTCCTGACAGAGAAGAGCGTGTCGATTTTTCGCACTCATTTTATGAGACTCACCTGGCAATAGCGGTAAAAAACAGTGGTTATCTTGATTCATTTATTAGCATCATTACCAATAAAACCTTATGGAAAGCACTCGGTATTTTTTTCTTTGTCGCGATAAGTGTCGGGGCTTTCTATTATTTTCTTGAGCGTAAAAATAATGACAAACTTTACTCTATGCCAACCAAACGAGGTCGGTTAGCTGAAGCTTTTATTCTTGGGGTACTGTTTATTACCAAAGGGCCCTTCAACTATTTTGAATTTAAAACCTTATCAGCTCGAATAATGACTGTATTGATTGCTATGTTTTCAACCGTTTTTATTGCCAGTATTACAGCTATATTAGCAAGTTCATTAACATTGGAGCAGTTACGGTTTGATGTAAAAGGAGTGAATGATTTATCAAAATTGCAAGTAGGCGCAAAACAAGCAACAACGGCTTCTTTGTTATTGACCGATCACAGTATTGCCCATGAAACCTATCCTAGTATGAGGGCGTTATTAGTCGCTCTAGATAATGGAGACGTTGATGCCATCGTGGCGGATGATGCCGTATTGCGTTATATGATCAAACAAAGCAAAGAAAAAGAGATGCTTGCTGATTTAGTCGTACTACCATATCAGCTTGAAAAACAAAACTATGGTTTAGTATTAGTTGAAAATAGCCCCTATGAAGAAAAGATCAATCGGGCGTTATTGCAGATCCGAGAAACATCAGAATGGCATCAAATACTATTGGAATATTTTACTGAAAATTAATTCTATAATGATACTATCTTTTCCTCAACTTCCCTTTTTAATTAAAGG
>JAAGZR010000760.1 GCA_024206155.1 Aliivibrio sp. | reverse complement strand
TCGATTAAGCCAATGAAGCGTTTTATTCACCTATGTATTCGTTATGCCAATTATGGAATGGTTATAAGTGTGTTGCTTATTGTCGGGCAGTTACATGCAGCAGAACTGAGTCATTATAATGCTAAGAAAATTCAATATGCTGGCCAGCTTCAACAAGAAGGAAAGCTAGGGGAAGCCATTGATGTATTATCTTTATTAAACCCAAATGCTAAATATGACCAAGCTTATATAGCGAGGGTGTTGGGTGTTTTTTATTGGCAAAATGAGCAAGCGAAAAAAGCGATATCCGAGTTAGATAAATCGGTTTCTTTAGCTTCTCTTGATAAACAGTCTCAGTGGCAAACCGAGAAAATGCTGGCAGATATTTATTATTCAGATCATCAATTTTCAAAAGCCATACAGCATTATCAGCATTTGTTGGTATCTGAATATCCAACATCATCAGATAAACAACGAGCTGCACTAACATCAAATAAAAATGGCGTTTATCTAAGAGTCGCGAATGCTTATTATCAAAAGCAATCATGGAAAAACTGTTTAACGTATATACGACAATTTGTTCCTAATAATAGCAATGAGAAAATACAAAAATACAAGATCCAATTAGTCAGTGAATTGCACTTATCGTCTTGGCGCCCAGCAGAAAAAACGGCTCAAAGATTAATTGAGTTGGAACCTAATCAAAAGATGTGGTGGCAACAATTAATAGCAGCGCAACTGCAGCAACAAAAAGCAGATAAAGCATTAGTAAACTATGCATTGGCAAAGCAGCAAGGGATTCAATTTGAGGCTCAAGATTTTAAAACCTTGTCTCAACTTTATAGCCAAAATAGATTACCAGAGCGAGCGGCTCAGATAATGGGTGAAATGTTTCTGCAATATCCAAAAACCAAAACCGAACCAGAGCTAGTAAGGCAAGCGACTTACTGGCAAATGGCAAAAGAGTGGGCTAATGCAGAAAAAGTATGGCAACAAGCTGCGAAACAAAATGCAGAACATTATTGGTCTTTAGCAAAATTGCAAGCACAGCAAAAAGCGTATAAACGAGCATTAATAAGCACAGAGAAAGCAAAGTCAGTCATTACTGTGCCAGAATATCGCCTCATGAAGGTTCGTCTATATTATAAGTTGTCTCGCTATAATGATGCTTTAGCGCAAGCAAAACGGCTCAATGAAGCTTATCCATCAGAAGAAGCAAAAGATTGGATACAATATTTAAAGCATAAAGAATAAGACTTTGTGATTACAAGCTAACCAAGCCGTGTAAAAATAAAGCAAACAATTGAGATTATGCAAGAAACTCCTTGACCATGCAGACGTAAATCATTAAATTAGCGCTCGTTGTCTCGAAAAGAGCAATGATTCGGTGAGTTGTCCGAGTGGCTGAAGGAGCACGCCTGGAAAGTGTGTGTACGGCAACGTACCGAGAGTTCGAATCTCTCACTCACCGCCACATTCTAAGCCCTAGCAGAAATGCTGGGGCTTTTTGTTATTAAAAAAAATATATTCTATCCCTTTCGCGTTTTAATTCTTATGTAACAGCCTTGTTAATGCAAAAATAAAAGGTGCGTTATTAGTTATTTGTATATATATTCTCGCTATTAACTAATCTATCATTATTTTTTTGGAGTTTATTGTGAAATTACAAACTAAAACTTTCTTGTTAGTAGCCTCTTTTATTGTGGTTATTTGTCTTTGCATCTCAGCTAGTGTTCATTTTATCTTTACGGAGTCATCTCTGAAAAGTGGGAAGCAAACACTAGCAACATCATCAACATTTTTATCTAAAATAATAGAAGAAAAAATACTTTCTTATCAAATATTAGCGAATCAGCAAGTTGAATTAAATTCGTCTGTTTTTAATGATGATCTTGTGGTGGATTTAAATGTTGCAAAGAATATTATAGACTTTATCAATAAGACAGAAGGTGTACTGCAATCATCAATTGGCTTTAAAGATGGTACATCGGCTTATTTTACAGAATCTCAAGTATTTAAACATGATTTAATGTTGAATGCTAAACAAGAAAGACGTAGTTATTACATTGACATATTTGAGAAGAAGAAAAATTTTTCAGTATCGGAACCAGAATTTGATGGTAATAAGTATGTAATTTACTTATCTATCCCAATTAAAAGAGAAACCAAGGTTATTGGTAGTATTACAATGGTCTTAGATACCCAATATATTTCAGACTTTATTGATTCTCTACCCTATGTAAAAAAAATTACGATATACAGTAAAAATGGTATTTTAGTTAGAAATTCACTTGATGGTAACGTTGGGAATAACGTATTCAAAACCGAACCGACATATGCTGATTTATCGCCCTCAACGCCATATATGCAATGGATTAGTACTGATGGTTCTGAGTACTCTGTCTATTATGTGAAAGTAGGCTCTGGGATTGATTGGGGGGTTTTAACATGGACTCCGGTGTCGGATATGTTACAAGATAAAAATAATTTATTGCTGTTTATCATAATGGCGTCATTGGTTTTAAGCATTATTTCTTTGATATTTTTATTTTTATTCTTAAATCGAAACGTATTTATTCCTTTGGGCGGTGAGCCTAAAGAGATTGAAAATATTGTAAAGCAACTTTCTGAAGGCCATTTAGCTCAAAATTTTCGAGACTCAGGAAAAGAAACAGGGATTTTTGCTTCTATTTTATTCTTATCTAAAACGCTGTCATCAACATTAAAATTATCGTCCTCGATTTCAGACAGTGTATTGGCATCATCTGAAGAATTAAGTGTAGTAATGAATGAGTCAGCAAGTAATTCTAAAAAAGAATTTTCTCAAATTGAGCAAATTGTCACCGCGGTAAATCAATTATCAAGTACTTCTCAAGAGGTATCTGGTAATGCGATTCAAGCTGAAAATGAAGCTAAAAGTGCAATGGGTAATATTAGTAAAGGACAAGATTTACTTAATGAATCTATAACATTAACACAAGAGATTAATTCGTCGGTACAAGAAACAGCGTTCATGATTGATGCGCTAAAAAATGACACGATTGAGATTGGAACTGTAATTAGCGTAATTAGTGCTATTTCAGATCAAACAAATTTGTTAGCGCTTAACGCGGCTATTGAAGCTGCACGAGCAGGAGAGCAAGGTCGTGGTTTTGCAGTTGTTGCTGATGAAGTACGCAGTCTTGCTTCAAAAACGCAAGAATCTACAGTAAGTATTCAGGCGATAATTACTAAGCTTCAATCTCAATCGGAGGATGCTAATAACAATATGTTAAGAAATTTAACGTTGATTGACCATTCGGTATCATTGTCTGAAAATGTGAAACAATCTTTTAGTGATATTGCATGCTCGGTACAATCTATCTCTGGCGTCAATACTTTGGTGGCTACTGCATCTCAAGAGCAATTAAGCTTAACTGAGGATATCTCAGTGAATACGACTCAAACATTGGACTTGGTTAATCAAAATGTAGCAGTGATAAATCAAACGCAACAAGCGTCAAAGGTACTCTCAGAACTGGCGAAAAACCAAAGGCAAGAATTATCTTTCTTCAAATTGACGTGATTTAACGTAGCAGTTGATTTAGTAAGCATATTGACTAAGGTCGCTAAATTTGCGGCCTTTTTTATCTAAATATACTTTTAATTCATGGGTTTATTTAACGATTAGGTACTGAAGAACAATGCATGGGCCTAGCCATGTTCATTTTATGCAAGATAAACACACTAAATGGAAGCAATATGTTATTTAGGTTGGCATTAAATCCTTTCTTGATCTAAAAAGTAATCCCTAACGTATACCTGTTAAACTCAAAATTAGAGGTTCATATGTATAAGTTGACCATTTTTTATGACGGAACTTGTCCATTGTGTGCAAAAGAGATGAATGCGCTTAAGCAACAAGATAAAAATAATGCGATAAAAACCATTGATATTTATAGTGAAGACTTTTCTGAATATCCTAGTATTGACGCAAATGCTGCAAATACGATTTTACATGGATTAAACCAAAACGGTGAGCTGATCCTCGGGTTAGATGTAACGTATCTTGCTTGGAAACTCGTGGGTAAAGGTTGGCTTTATGCTCCACTTCGGTGGCCAGGAATTAAAGTACTTGCCGATTGGTGCTATTTGCATTTTGCTAAAAATCGCTATCGAGTGTCATATTTGTTAACGGGGTCTTCTCGTTGCAGCAAAACCAGTTGCTCAAAATAGTTTTGATGCGACAAATCTTACTAGGGAGTCATGATGAACATACTTATTGTAGGAGGAAATGGTGGTATAGGCTTTGCGATGATAAAAGAGTGCCTTATTCAGTATCCAGATGCTCAAATTCATGCCACTTATCGTCGAACCAAACCAAAATTTCAACATGAAAGAGTGATATGGTATCAAGTCAATGTTAGTCATGATGATGAAATGAAAGTATTCAGTGAACTCTTTGATGATATAAATTGGGTTATTAATTGTGTAGGTATGTTGCATACACGAGATAAAGGACCTGAGAAAAATTTAGCGGCATTAGATAGTGTGTTTTTTCAACAAATGATGACTACTAATACACTACCCACATTACTACTCGCTAAATATTTTACGCCAAAACTAAAAAAGGCAGATACACCTAAGTTTGCTGTCATTTCTGCTAAAGTGGGTAGTATCTCAGATAATAAATTGGGTGGATGGTATAGCTATAGAGCATCCAAAGCCGCTTTAAACATGTTCATCAAAACCATGTCAATTGAATGGCATAGAATGCTAAAAAATGGCGTGGTATTAGCTCTTCATCCGGGCACAACAGACACCCCTTTATCTGAACCATTTCAAGGTAATGTCCCTCAAGGTAAATTATTTACACCAGAGAGAGTTGCCTATGATCTTATTGGGTTGATAGCTTCAAGTACACCACAAGAAAGCGGTTCATTTTTAGCTTACAGTGGAGAGCGCCTACCTTGGTAAGAGTAAATTTCTCCGCAACAGATTGACACATAGGTTTACTCTATTCGTCCATATTTTTGGATGCTATATTATCGCCCCTCACTAACGACTCTATTATTTTTTTGTTTAACTTTTATTTACCTATCAAGCTTCTTCATAACAGCGTAGGATTAGACTAACTTTAGCTAAAATCAGGCTGCACTTAGGTGCTCTAAGATAAAATCATGAAATTAACTGAAAAACCATTACTTAATAATGCTTTGCTCATTTCTATTTGTACTCCACAGTTTAAAGGTGAAGAAGCAAAAGCCTCCTTAGCTGAACTTGCTCGCTTGGTAACAACGCTAGGCTTTAAAGTAGTGGGAACTCAGTCTCAAAACCAAAGCTCCACACAAAAGATGAGTGTTTTAGGTGCTGGTAAATTGGCAGAAATCGCGCACATCACGGGTAACCAAGGTGAAGGTGAGGAATATGATTCTGATACTGAAGATTTCTTTGATGAGATGGATTTAGATGATATCCCGTCAGATAACCTGCCTTTTGGTTGTGCGGATGTCGTGGTCTTTGATTGCGATTTAACACCGTCACAATTGCGAAATGTTGAAAACCAGCTTGGTGTTCAAGTCTATGACCGTACTGGCATTATCATCGAGATCTTCAGTCGCCATGCTCGTACTCGTACCGCTCGTCTTCAAGTTGAAATGGCTCGCCTAAACTATGTAGCCCCACGATTGAGAGAATCTTCTATTGGTGATAATGAACGCCAAATGGGTAAAGGTGCTGGTGAAACAACGCTAGAGCTTGATCGTCGTAAGGTGCGTGACCAATTGGCTGAGTTACGTCGAGAGCTAGCAAGTGTTCAGGATGAGCTTAAAGGTCGTCGAGCTCAGCGTTCAGAGCTGTTTTGTGTTGCATTAGTGGGTTATACCAATGCTGGTAAATCTTCAATGATGCGAGCTTTGACAGGCAGTGAAGTACTTGTTGAAAATAAACTGTTTGCAACGCTGGATACGACGGTACGTGCGCTGTATCCAGAGACTCAGCCTCGTATTCTAGTATCAGATACCGTTGGCTTTATTAAAAAGCTTCCTCATGATTTAGTGGCGTCTTTCCATTCAACCTTAGCTGAAGCGCACGATGCTTCATTATTGCTTTATGTGGTGGATGCGTCAGATCCAACGTTCAGATCTCAACTTGATGTTGTGCATGAAGTGCTTGCTGAAGTGGGTGTTGACGACATTGATAAGCTATTGGTCTTAAATAAATCAGATCAACTGACACCAGAGCAACAACAAGAATTGATGGAAGAGTTCCCAGATGCAATGATGACATCAACTCGTAATCCGCTTGATGTCGCTAAGTTGCATAAGTACATTGTTAACGCTTCTGAGCAAGGAATGATCGAAGAAGAGATTATTGTCCCTTATGATGCAAAAGGCATAATAGGTGAGATCCGCTCAAGCATGAGTGTAACTAAAGAAGAATATGACTATGAGCATATTAAGTTAACGGTACGCTCAAGTGCGATTGATTTAGCAAGATTAAAGAAGTTAATGTCTAAGTGATTGTTAGTCATTATTTAAGATAATACCAATGCCATTAATTATCATCTAATTAGTTACATTGGTATAAAAAACCAAGATAGAAATGTCTTGGTTTTTTTTGTGTTAAGCCTGATGTTTTTTTATTCTTATTGTTTCATACCAATAGCCGAGCGTATAAGTACAAATTATAATGTCAGTGATCGCAAAAGGAATAAAATCCATATTTAAGTGAGCAGTTTCAGGATTAAAAAAGTTCGATATAAATAAATACACCATGAACAATTTTTCTAAAAATGAATATAATATTATTGAACTGCGCCATTGTTCAATAAATGCAGATACAGCAATAAAGAAGCCCATTAAACCTACCATTATTCCCCAATGTCTAAACAAAAAGACATAATTAGAGTCATAAGGTAAATTATTCATTTCTCGCAAGGCAGATTCTGGATTAACCGCATAAATGCCAGCATACATAGTGACTAAGCCACCAATAATTAAAAAAGGTTTTAAGTAACGTGTAAAAAACATAAGCGCGCTCAATAATGATTATAAAGAAAGAATATTAATTTCAACACGTCGGTTGCATGCTCGACCTTGTTTTGTAGCGTTATCACAAAGTGGATATCGCTCGCCCATGCCTTGACTTACAATTCGACCAGACGCGACTTTTTGGTTAACTAGGTAATCACCAACCGATTTTGCCCGTTGTTCTGAAATAGTTTGATTTTCTGATTCAGCCCCAGAGCTGTCAGTATGGCCAATGATTTGTAATCGTGTTTTAGGGTATTGACCTAAAATTAATGCAACGCTGTTGAGGCTTGCATAAATATCAGAAGAAAGGAAGGAGGATCCTGAGTCAAAACCGATGCCTTTTTCCATAACAAGCTGGAGTTCATTTTCACTGATTCGTTTAACTTGTACACCAGAGTTAGTTAGCTCGGTTCGTAACGCTTTTTCTTGTTGATCCATGTTATAACCAACAGAACCTCCTACTAAGCTACCCGCTGTAGCGCCATAAAGAGCACGCCTTTTACGTTCAGAAGAGTTATCCCCTGTAGCAGCCCCTATTGCGGCGCCAGTGACTGCGCCTAGTAATGCTCCTTTTGTCGCAGTGTTTGTTTCTAGTTCGCCTGTCGTCGCATTCTGACGTTGAGTTGCTTGGCAACCGGTAAGTAAAGTAACTAAAGTAATAGTGAGAATTGATTTTTTAAATTTCATTTATATATCCAATGAGAAATCGAAACATTAGGTTTTAAGTTAACGTATTAATTTATGTGTTCATAACGAGTGATTACCCATAAATAAGCAGTAAAAAATACTGCATTTAAACGTTATTTTAATAAGAGTGGAAAATGTAGATAAAAACCATTTTATATGTGGTTATCAGCTGAATTGGTTCTTTTAATTAAATATGTAAAGAGAGAGCCGATTAATTTCTCTCCAAATATACGTTGTGCCCAAAACATTAACTTTGCGTCTAAGGTACTTTGGTAACTCAGTTTTGGCGAAGAAGAAAAGCCGGCTTTTATTAAAGTCTTTATCGTTGAGCTAGTATCACTTCCTGTTAGGTAAGCATTTTTAAGGAAGTTGTGTGATTTATTTACAATCGTATTGTAGTCGGGAGAAATGTTTGTTCTTTTCATATCAGAAAGCTGAATCGCGTCAAACTCGGTTTGCACACAGCCGGGCTCAACGGTGACAACTTGAATATTAAAATTGGCAACTTCTTGAGATAATCCCTTAACTAAGCCATTAAGTGCATGCTTACTTGCCGAATACCAAGAGTTCATACTGGTAGAAACACGTCCAGCAATTGATGTTGTAAAGACAATGCGGCCAAAAGATTGATTCCGCATATGAGGAAGAACCGCTCGTGCTAGTCTTGCTGCGCCATATACATTGGTGTCAAACTGTTGGTGTGCTTTTTCGATACTTGTTTCTTCTACAGGACCTGCAATTGCATAACCGGCATTAGCATAAACAATATCGATGTGACCAAGATCTTTTATCATTAAAGCTACAATATGATTAATGTCATCCTCATTTCTTACGTCTACTCTGTGAACGTTTGCGCCTGCTTTTTGTAATTCATAAAGTTTATCTTCTCGACGAGCACCGCAATAAAGATTGTGCCCTTCATTTAATAACTTTTTAGCTAAATCGTAACCAATTCCTGAAGAGGCTCCAATGATCAGTATATTTTTCTTCATCATTCAACTCGCTTAATTCGGACTGAAATAAATTTAAAATAATTCTACTAATAGAAAGTTTAAGGAAATAGAGTAATTTTACTGATTAGAAGCTAATAATAACCAGTTGAATAATTAGTGGTGTTAATTAAATGGTGAAATCATGCTTATATAAACGTGTGTTGATTAAGTAGGAATAATAAATTCATAGCTTGAAATGTAATTCAGTAAAATTACTGTATTTCTCATAATGTGATTAGTGAATAATTCACCCAACTCGACGCCAACCATGGCAAACAATAATTAATTACTAAATTAGTGAGCATTATGAAAAAGACAATTTTAGCAGCACTTATCGCATCAACAGCAACGACTGCGATTGCAGGTGATATTTATTCAAATGAAACAACGAAAGTATCATTTGGTGGTGAAGTTGATGCCTATTTATCAACAATGGATACGCCATCTCAACAACAAGATGCAGATGTGAATGTTTGGGCGAAAGTTCAAATGGATGCAGAGCAAAAAATTAATGATAGCCTAACTGGTTTTGCTTCATTTGAAATTCAATCAGGCTCTTGGTACGACGGAACAAATCCTAATGCGACTTTTGATGATGTGTTAGTTGGGGTTAAAACTGACGTCTGGGGTGTTGCCGTTGGTGAAGTTGGTGATTTAGCAGAATCAGCTGATGCGATTCAAAAAGATGATATCACTAACGAAGGCATGTACATGGGCTCGGCTGGTGGTAATCACCGCGAGAGTGATGGTAAAGGCGCAGTAGCAAAAGTTAAAGTTGGCCCAATGGTATTTGTTGCTGACGTGAACACGGTAACTGACTCTGAAATTGGTAACACATACGGTGTATCTGCAGATTTACAACATGAAATGTTCTCTGTAGGTGCGGCTTACATTTCTGGTGAAGCAACTGCGCAAGATGACTATGAGTTATACGGTGTATCGGTATCTGCAGAAATCAATGGTCTATATGTAGCAGCGACATACGCTGAGTTTGAAGGCTCAAAAGACTTTGCTTTCTATACTACAGATACGGTTGCTGATGGTAACACTATTGGTCTTGCAGCTTCTTACCAATTAAATGAAACTCGTATTTATACAACTTACGCTATCGCATCTATTGATAATACGGATGCTAAAGAATACGGTGATACAACTAACTGGGTTATCGGTGCAGATTACGCAGTAGCGAGTAACATTAGTACTTTTGTTGAATACCAACAAGCAGAGGCGGATTGGGAAGCAGATGATGCATCTACCGTTGTTGCGGGTGTTTACTACAGCTTCTAAGTTGAAGATCTAATTTAACCAAATAGCAATAATCTACTGCACCTTGGTTTAAATGCCACACTTATTATTGAGTGTGGCATTTTTTTATTTGTTTTATCACAAAATAAAGAGAGAGGTTAAGTTATGGTATTGGTAAAGATTATTTTGGGTTCGATCTTGAGTAAGGTAATATCAACAAAGAAGTAAATATATTGAGAGTACGAAAATGTTTGAGGTTAAGAACGTAAATTACACTGGTGAAAATGAACAAGCGATCCGCGAAGTGCGTGATACTGTGTTTATTCAAGAGCAAAGCATAGATCCTGATATTGAGTTTGACGGATTAGATGAATCAGCAGTACACGCAATTGTTTATAGTAATGCTCAGCCAGTTGGCACAGGTCGTATTTTAGACGATGGGCATATTGGTCGTATTGCTATTTTGAAAGCATTTCGAGGGCAAGGTCTAGGCTCTAAAATTGTTTTATCATTGATTGATGAAGCAACAAATAAAGGCTATCCACGAGTGTATTTAGGATCGCAAAAGCACGCTATCGATTTTTATACTAAATTGGGTTTTCAGCCATTTGGTGATGAGTTTATGGAAGCGGGTATTCCACATTTATCAATGGAAAAACAGCTAAATAATTAAGCCTAAATACAAAAGGCGCAATGTAATTAAACACTGCGCCTTTCAATAAATTTTTGATTTACTTAGTAATCACTGTCGCTTGGTTCAATGAAAAACTCGCCATCGACTGTTTCTGCGATTTCTAAGATTTTTACGATCTCGCCATTAATGGTGATGTTTGCTAAACGAACGGGATCTTCATCATAAGGATGGAAAGGCGCCATTTGCATTTCAATGCGGTACTCTTCATCATCAGGGCCTTGGAACCAACCCTCACCAAACTCAAGTTCAGTTTCGTCCCCTTCTTCAGGGCAAGTATAATAAGCCGAAACAAGTTGGGCACCTTCAAAATTAAGGGTGATGGTTTCGCCCCATTCTACAACGTATTGTGCATCTTCCATTGTTTATTACCTTTCGCAATTGTGGTGCGCATTGTAACGCGCACCCTTCGTAAATCCTACCGCTTATTCACCAGCAACCATTGGACGGTGTTGGCGCATGCTTGCTAGTAACATATAGATAGCGGTTGCTAGTAAAATTGCAAATAAGTAACTCATTAAGCCTTCAGCAGTATTCATTAATGTGTTTGCTAGTACAGGGCCACATACAGAGCCAATACTGTAGCTAAATAACATTACTTGTGTTGCAGATACAATGTATGACTCATCTAACGTATCGCAACCCAAAGAGATAGCGATAGGGTATAAAGCAAATGCCGCCATACCAAGAAGAACCAGTGCCGTTGCAAGTACCGCAGCATTGTCACTTAACGTGGTTAAACCAATAGCAAATACACCAAGAATACAGAATAACGCCATTAATAATGTTTTACCTAAGTGCTTAGATAAATAAGACACAAGTGGTTGAACTGCCATTCCACCGAGAACAATCAGCGCCATTAAGCTACCAATTTGCGTAGTGCTAATGTTTCGATGTTTTAGCTCTAAAGGCATTAAACCATATACCGCACCTAGTAATAAACCAGAGACCACACAGCCCATGATTGATGCTTTGTTTAATTTTAGTATTTGCTTAAAGTTTAAAATATTGTGGTGCTGAACTTGTGGTTGCTCACCTTTACCAAATAATAAACAAGCGATAGCCATCATGATTAAACCGATGATCATGTAATAAGGTAGTAATCCTTCGATACCGATAAAACCGATACCTAGCTGTCCTAGTGATGAACCACCGTAAAGTGCACCCATGTATAAACCAAGGCGTTTTGGACGACTTTCAGCATCGCCAATTAATAACCAAGATTCAACAACAACAAATACACCAGCTACAGCGATACCTGCAATAAAGCGCGCCGTCATCCATACCCATTCAATAGGCATAGAAGGAAGAATAACAATAGTTGTAGCAAGCAAAATTAAGAATAAAACAAACGCATTCTTATGCCCAAGACGAGCAACAAAGGGTTCAATTAATCCTGCACCAACAAGTAATCCGGCGTAGAAAGCACTGGCTAACCAACTGGCGTATTTCGCCTCAATTCCATATTGGCTTAGCATCAATGGAATAAGGCTCATTAAATAGCCTGATGCAACCGCAAATAAAGAAAGTGCAATCACAGGGATAAGTAGACCAGGTTGTGATTGAGTTGATGTTGTTGTGTTCACCGCAGTGCCTCAAAAAAAGTAATAGAAGTAAGTAGATTTTCAGCGACTATGAGGCTAATAAGTATCCAAGTAAAACGAGTAATTTTATTGGTAAAGATAAATTATTTTTATCAATAAATGGTGTGCGAGAAAATAATGGATTATATAAAAATGTAATAAATGATATGGATTGAAATGAGAATAATAAACGAGTTCTAACATTGGCTGGTTTTTTAAAATGTCTTATATATCAGACACGGATCTATTGCTTTTTCATAAACTTAAATTAGTATTCTTGCCTGTTAATTGTTATTATCTTGTTGTTTTTATTTGTATTTATCGTTTGTTTTCTCGGTAGGGAAAAATCCTTCTTTATGTTGCTACTGTTTTTATTCCTGCCATTGTATTTTATGTGCTTTCTTTGATTGGAGTAAATACAGCTTAAGGATTTACATCTATGGAACTGATTGGTGATCTTGCACTGCAAACTGAAGCACATCGTTTTTGTGGTTTTTTATTAAACGTAGGAGGCAGGTTCTGGATTTGAGTTTTAGCCGTGGGGTATCTCGAACACTCTTTTGTGTTATGGTAAGAAATAACGATTACTTATTCTAATGGATGCCGGCTAATTGTCGATACCCATTTTAATCAATCTTGAGGTTAGTTAGAAGCTATTATTGATTACGTTTCTTTTCTAACTGTTGGTTTACGATTAAAGCAACAAGAATCAATCCGCCTCCTAAGCTTAAACGTAAAATATCGGCATCACGATTCCAAATCAATAAATTAACTAAGATCCCCGCAGGAATAAGCAAGTTATTCATTACCGCTAACACACCAACATTAACTAACGTAGCGCCTTTATTCCACATGAAGTAGCCAAGGCCAGAAGCTATGGTTCCTAAATAAATAAGTACGCCCCACTGTGTCGTTGTTGTTGGTAGCTTTTCTGTGTTGCCAAAAATAGCGTAGCAAACAGTAGCGACGATTAAGGCACCAATGAAGAAGAACCCAAACACGTTTTTTTGCTCAATGGATTGATCTTTCATTAATCGTTTATAGCAAACTTGGCCTGTCGCAAAACATAAGTTAGCGCCTTGAACCATCGCAAATCCAAGCAAGAAACCGGAATCAATACCATTATAGCGAATTGCAATTGCGCCTAAAGTAGCAATCACAGCACTTATCATAAAGTGAGGGTGAAACTTTCCTTCAAAAGCATCGTTTAATAGCGTGATATAAATAGGTGTCATTACGGTGAATAATAAAACTTCAGGAACCGTAAGGTATAAAAAGGATTGGTAATAAAATACGTACATCAACCCAAGCTGGATAGAACCAATAAGCATAAGTTTAATGGCGGCGGATAAAGACACTTGTTTAGGGCGTAAAAATGGAAGAAAAACTAAAGTTGCTAACCCAATACGCATTAATACCGAGAACCAAGCGTCAACTTGTCCTGCAAGGTAAACACCGATCAAGCTGAATGAAAAAGCCCAAAGTAGGGTAATTGAAAGTAAATATGACATGAGTAATCCATTAATAAAACCAGTGGTAGCATTTTAAATGAGATTTACTATCAGTAAAGAAAAAGATAAGAAAAGCAGAGAGTAATAGCTTTACCTGTAGCTCCCTATCGAAATGAGATGCCTCATTAAACATGAAATGCCTGTGGTGCTTAGTTTATTTTAATGAAGCCAAAAAATAGGCTATAAATTAGATAAGGGACTACGAACACCATTCGCTCCATTTTGAAGCACATGAGTATAGATTTGTGTGGTTTTTACATCACTGTGTCCAAGTTGTTCTTGTACAGTACGTATATCAGCCCCCGATTCTAATAAATGAGTAGCAAAAGAGTGACGTAGCGTATGGCAGCTTACCTGTTTCTCGATATGGGCTTTTTGTGTTGCTTGTTTCACCGCCCTTTGCAGTGACTTTACATGAATATGATGTCTCTGTATTTCTCCTGTTCTAGGATCTGAAGACAACCTTTGAGATGGAAATAAAAACTGCCATCCTAACTCTCTGGAGGCATTCGGATATTTCTTCGCCAACGCACTACCTAGTTGTACACCAGCGAAGTGAGGGTTATTAAGATCCTGCTTCCAATAACTGCGTACAGTTTGTTGTTGATGTCGAAGGATAGGAACGAGCTCTTTTGCTAATGTTACCACTCGGTGTTTATTCCCTTTCCCCTGCCATATCCTTAGCGCCAAATATTGAAAATCTATATCTTGATAGCGCAATCGTAAGCACTCTGTAACTCGAAGCCCTGAACCATACATTAACTGCACTTGTAATAAAAAATCTGGGGAAACTTGCGATAATAACTGGGATATTTCATTGCGAGTGAGTACCGTTGGTAACTTTCTATCTTTATTTGATTTTTTAAAGCGAATATCAATATCGATTGGTTGCTCTAAGATTTGTTTGTAAAGAAAAACCAATGCATTGAGCGCTTGAGACTGAGTTCTTGATGCGACATTTTTATCGATAACCAAATGACTAAGGAAAGCTTCTACAGCGTCTGAGCCCAGTATCTTTGGGTGTGATTTGTTATGAAAATAAATATATTGTTTTATCCAGTATAAGTAGGCCGATATGGTACTTTTTGCATAATGTCGAGCGTTCATAAAATTCTCAATGTTTTTGAGAAACGGAGATTTAACAGGCATCATTTTTACTTTTAATAATTAACATACAATAGACTTTAGTTTGAATTTCCTCCATAAAGCGACAATATGTCGTAGATCTTGAATTAC
>JAAGZR010000759.1 GCA_024206155.1 Aliivibrio sp. | reverse complement strand
GAAGAAGCGCGCCCTATTTTAAAAGGGCAAGAAGCACTCGAGTTAGCGGTACCACGATTAGATATTGCGGCGAAAACCGCAAAATCAGAGAAACTCAATAACCGTAATTATGATAAGCAACTCTTTGCCAAGCTGCGTAAATTGAGAAAGTCGATTGCAGATCGCGATGACTTACCACCTTATGTGGTCTTCAGTGACGCGACTTTAATGGACATGGCTGATATTACGCCGACATCCTATGGCGAAATGCTTGCCGTAAATGGCGTAGGTCAGAAGAAGTTAGAGAAATACGCCGATCCATTCTTGGATTTGATTGAAATGCACATTACCGGACAAGGATAAATCATGAGCTTATTTTCTGTGATTGAGTTTGATAAAGACGCCGGGCGGATCATTTTTTCTATTCCAGAGTTTGATTTTGATTCGTTTGAAATGATAGGTAAGCAGTTAGTGAGTGCCATGGATGCTACAATTACAGAGCAGCAAATGGATGCGGATTTACATTCTTGGTTAATCGACTTTGAAGGCGCACAATTTATGCTGCGTGCTGAGCATTACTCTAATTCTGTTTGGCTAGAAGCCTTAGCCCGTACCGAGCATCAAGAAGAGTTAGCGTTTATCGCAGGTTTGTTTTAAGCACCTCTTGTGATCAAAAGCGGTTAATGTATAATCACCGCCCTGAAAATTGGCTAGAGTTATTACGTAAATAAACGGTAATTTTAGCTTTGTGTTTAATTTGGGTTCCCTCGCCCCCAATGACAAAAAGGTACTTATATGAGTACATTTACGCCCGCGCAACAGCGCAACGCTTTATCCTTCCTTGTAGTGTTCCACCTTGTAATTATTGCATCAAGTAACTATTTGGTTCAGTTACCCTTTACTATTTTTGGGTTTCATACCACTTGGGGTGCATTTACCTTTCCTTTCATTTTCTTAGCGACAGATTTAACGGTTCGTATTTTTGGTGCCAAAATGGCAAGAAGCATTATCTTCTTTGTTATGTTGCCAGCATTAGCGGTATCGTATTTCTTATCTGTTGTCTTTTTTGAAGGCCAGTATCAAGGTTTTTCCCAGCTTGGAGAGTTTAATTTATTCGTTGCGCGTATTGCGATAGCAAGCTTTATGGCTTATCTACTTGGACAAATTTTAGATGTGCACGTATTTAATCGTCTACGTCAGCTAAAACAGTGGTGGGTCGCTCCGACGTG
>JAAGZR010000758.1 GCA_024206155.1 Aliivibrio sp. | reverse complement strand
GTTTAACAACTCATCTAGTTGTTGGTAAAGGTATTTCATAGTTTATATTTAAAATTAGTTGCGCTGGCCGGATTCGAACCGACGACCTCAAGGTTATGAGCCTTGCGAGCTGGCCACTGCTCTACAGCGCGATATAGTGGACGTGGCAGGAATCGAACCTGCGTTTTGAAAAATTCCTGAGTTCATAACGATCCCTCACCAGTTCATTTTCAACTAACCATTTCACGCCCCTTTGTAACTAGTGAGGATTCGAACCTCATACCCGTCGGTAGCCTGAGTGCCTGCATCCTGTCTAACCGGTGCGCATCTCTTAGCCTGACCTAGTTCCCGCTAGCAATTCACTTATGTGTAGAAATACATCAAATAACCAACAAGTGGTTAGCTTCAAATCTACCTAATTAAGCTACTAGTCTAGCTATTTACGTCGCCAAGCTCTGTGTACAGAAGCGCTAACTTCTTGACTGACGATTTGTATTGTATTACCTGTTTTGTGCTCAATAATAGGTACATACGAGTATGTTTGGGTTTGACTGTGTTTAACACAAGTTTTATAGCCTAATTCTAGTCGTACAGGGTGTACTTTTTCGCCGCATTTACAATACATAGTTTATTATTTTTATTTGTTACATATATATTATCCATTAGCGATTGTATTTTGTTTGTAAAGGTATTCTATCGCTCTATCCATTACATCAGCGTGAAGATCATTGTAGTCG
>JAAGZR010000757.1 GCA_024206155.1 Aliivibrio sp. | reverse complement strand
TCAATGAACGACAACCAGTAATCACTAGAGGTCGACAGATCACTGCATTCCACACCCATCTCCATTTGGGTGCTCTACCTGACCATCTGAACCACCTCTGATACTTAGATCACCTGATTCATCAGAAGGTCTCTCAAAGGGGCCAGAAACTCCTCAAGACCACTTCAGAGGGGAACAGGGGCGTGGTGATCAAACCATGGACCTGGGACCACCATGCGTTCTGCAACCTGAAGGACTACTACTCCTATAGACATCATCAGGACCCTGATCTGGTTTTGGATTACGAGAATTCAGATCCAGTCTTCTAGAGAGAATAAATAGAGATGTCCCCACCAGAGACATCTCCATGAAGACCCTTGCTAAACCAGATCAAAGAAATATCAATCTATTCTTTGGGAAAAGGAATCAGACCACTCTCCAGAAGTTTGATTCCTTATCTCATCAACTCAGACGATCAAGGACAGGAACACTGGATTACTTGATCACTCATTATGAATGGTTCCAGAACAACCGCAGTGAGGCGGTCAGATGAATATCACTATTCGGTTGACGAAGGTTGAGTATGAGATGCTCAAGGAACTTCAGAAGAAAGACAAGAGATACAAGAAGGGTTTGGAGGAGAAGGTTGAAAACGACATTCTCTTGTCTTTTAAGAAATGATTTACTTAAAATGGTCTATCGGACTATTTTCCGGAGTATTTCCTCAGCATAATTACTTGAATAAGGGCAGTAGATGTATCTGCCATCCGTATATCCGCTAGGATGCAAACCTTTCTTTGCAAAATATGTATTTACATTGTCGCATCGAAACACTATCTGAATGATATTTGAATTTGGATGATTTATAGATGCTTCGCCCTCTTCGCCATTGCCTAAAAAGACGAAAGACAGGATCTTGCTTTTGTCAGGCAGAGCGCTTAAGAGGTCCACTAGGTCACTACTTTTTTCTTGAAGTCTTACGTTAAAGAATAAAATCTCAGCGTGATTTTTGGAGATTAACGTTTTAAGTCTTTCAACCCTTCTTCTGAATGCCGACCTGTCTGGTTCCATGGTTGGATCGTGGTGATTAAAAAAGTCTTTATTTCGATATATTGAATGACCGCATTGCCTTTTCGGTCGCTGTGATTGAAGGTATGTTGGATCAATAAAGTCCTCAAATCTTGTCTCTATTATTCTCTTTATGTTCTCGGAATTAATGAATAACCAGTCAAAAGGCAATGCATTTATCCTGCCTCCCGAGTCGCTCAATAACTGCGCTCCAACACAAAAATCACCTATAGGAATTACGGTCTTTCTATTGCCAGAGAACTTATGTACAGTCGCATTTATTTCGTCATGCTTGAAATCTTTTAGCGCCTTTGCTCCTGCTCTTGCAGTATTGCGCCAGTCACTAATTAATGGAATGTCTTTTTTGCTTGCGTTGTTTCCAGTTGTTGACGCAAATTCGTCTAAATCCTTAAACCGTTTCAGCGCAACCAGGCTTCGTGCTGCTTTTTCATATCCAATCCAGTTATTTGGATGATGAGTGATCAGGAGTTCTGCATGCCTCAGAGATATTTCATGATCACCTGATGCATGATAAACATCACTTGCGACAGTTAGAAGATTGACATGTTTTGGAATCTTCTCTAATCCCAAATTGATCGTTGCTTTCGCTTCGTTAAATCGTCTAAGCGCAATTAAGTCTTGTGCTGCACGTCCATAACCATCCCAGTTGTCCGGGTGATGAATAATTCTAAGTTTGGCATTCTCAAGGGATGTTTCATGATCGCCTGATGCACGGTAGACATCATTTGCAATGGTTAGGAGATTTGCCTGATCGGGAACATTCTCTAATCCTAAATTAATTGCTGCTTTTGCTTCTTCAAATCGCCCAAGCGCAACTAAATCTTGCGCTGCACGTCCATATCCGCGCCAATCGCTAGGGTGATATGTAATTAGATTTCGTGAATATTCAAGGCATTTTACGCGATTTCCTGATTGCCTGAAAATTTCTCTTGCGACCATAAGTAAATATAAATTTTCGGGAATGGTTTGGACGCCCTCTTCTATTATCAATTGTGCCTCGTGCACCCTCTCTAATTCAACTAAATCTTGCGCTGATCTTATGTATCCAAGGGGTTGATGAGGGTAATGCTTGACTATAAGTTTCGCGTATTCTAGTGATATCCCATGATTGCCAGATGCGCGGTAGACGTCTGAAGCAATAATGAGAAGATTGAGTTGGTTGGGAAATTTTTCAAGACCTATTATAAGTTTTTCTTCTGCTGCTCTGAGATTCCTGGACTCTAGGAATTCCTTGGTTTTATCTGCGAACGTTTTCCAGTCACCCATGGTTTCGGGGGAGGTTAGGTAATTATTGCATGGTCTGCTC
>JAAGZR010000756.1 GCA_024206155.1 Aliivibrio sp. | reverse complement strand
TTTTCATGAGATCCTAATGCCATTAGCTCAAGGGTGACCGTGCCATCTTCGTAACTGTAACCAAGCAGTGTTAATTGCTTAACCATTTTGAATTTATGGACACGTAAAAATGACAAGTCACCTTTCTTTTGCTCTCCTAATAATGGCTCTTTCATTAATTCTTTAATTGCATTATCAAGATCCGTTTTTTGATTTTTATGTAACTTTTTTACTGCTTTCTTAAATGTAGGTGTCTGTAAAATTTGAGTTATATTAGCCAAAACTATAGCTCTCCAATTTTCCTGCTTCTTTTTCAGCTTTGGCAATAATTGCTTGTTTTACAAACTCATATGATAGTTCTGGGTTATCTTCCATCATTTCACCAATTTTAGCCCAGTGTTCAATTTGTTTTGGTGCGGTGCGACTGAATGCTTTAGCCATAATAGTAGCTTTTTGCACAAGGTCTTGGTCTAATCTGATGCTTGCTGTAGCCATTGTAAGTGTCCTATTTAAAGTTAATTTCCATTATTGTAGTATATTGCTACGGTTGTCGCAAGTTGCGCCATAACAATCGCATCAACACGATTTACTACACTCGGCATCTCAGGTTGTCGGGTGTTTCTCGTTTTAAGGCGTCAATTTTAAGTATAATTGCATAGTAGTAAACGTGTTATGCAGGCGTTGAACCTGTAGAATAACACGTTTTTGAGCTGATTTTATGCATAAAAATGAATACTTAACATGCATTTATTTTGTTTTAATTGATTGTATTTATTGGATTATGGCTGGGAAAATGTGATCTTTTGAGTTTTAGAGGGTGGTATATGTAAATATAAGGGTTTTAACCCTTAATGTAGATGGTTTCTTAGCTTCTCTATGTTGTGGATCAGGCAATAGGTTTGCCATTGTGCATTAACCTTTGTTTTGCCCCTAAGAGTAAAGCGGTTCATACCTTTATTT
>JAAGZR010000755.1 GCA_024206155.1 Aliivibrio sp. | reverse complement strand
TGTAGCTGCAAGGGTACAATACAACAAGCATGTGGTTAAAATGATCTTAGAATCAGCCCAGATGCTTTGTACAGCGCATCATCATTACGCTGAGTTGTATGACTACCAGACTTTTGTACCATACAAAAAAGCACATTACAATCACCCATCAACAATATGGTGTAGAGGTAATAGAAGCCAGTATTTATGGTTGTATAATCATATGGTAGCTCTTGGCGAAGAATACACAGACAGATACGGTAAAGAACATTTAACAATAACTAAATGCAAAACACCTTTAATGTTTATACCTAAAGGTATACCTGACGGTTTTTTTACAGAACCACCTCAGTGTATGCCAGATGAATATAAAGTTGAAGGCGATAGTGTTCAAGCTTATTGGAATTATTACATTGGCGAAAAACACGTAGTTGCAAATACTAAAATAGAAAAAATATATGAGTAGAATAAAGACGTATAAGCATTTGCTACAAACAGATGCATTCGGAATAAGAACCAAAATTAAAAATTTTGTTAAACCAAGGGTGACAAAAGCCCTTAAAGGTAGTAAAGTAAGGGGCTAATGTCACACAGTAGAAACATAAAATGGTTGAATGATCGTAGGGTAAATTACAGGAGAGATCCTATTAATGATATACCTACTATTGAAACCGCATTGTATAAATACTACGAGAACGGTACGCACGAAGCTTATCACTTGTTTAATAGCAAGGCTAAGATAACTACGTATCGTTCTTTGAAGTGGCATTTTTATGTTCTATATTATTTAAATAATTATGACGGTTTACCTGTTAATAATCTACCAAAAGTATTTAGATTTATAGCTGACAAAGATAATGGCTTTGTAACATTTTTTATTGGTGATAAAAAACTAGATGCTATGATAAACGATGTTCTAACTAATGACTGCGAAGCGCCTGTAAACAAAAAGCGTAAAATATTATTTAAAGACTATAGCGGATTAACACCTGAGCAGAAGATGAGTATTGTAGGTAGTTTAATTGGTAGATCAAGACGTATAGACGAAGAAGCTATTTATCAATGCATGTTAGATCTAAATGAGTATAACCAGAAAATTAC
>JAAGZR010000754.1 GCA_024206155.1 Aliivibrio sp. | reverse complement strand
TTAACGTAAACCATGAATATTTCACGGTCAGCAATATCGTCTACAAGTTGATACTGCTGCATTGTGAATACTCGATAGTTTAGTATTGTGTCAGGTTTTGGGTTTAGCATTAATAGCTTTCCTCTTTGTTTGTTAGGGCTTTATTTGCGGTAAATCAATTCATCTTCTGGTACGTCTAAATCTTCCCACGGTGGTCTTGCTCTGCGTTGTTCTGGTGTCATGTTCATTCGTGTTTGAACTAGGCGGGCTTCGGCTTCTCCTGCAAGGCGTTGATAAGATTCATAAGGCCCAAACTCTGGTTTTAAATCCCTTTTTGCTGAGTCTCTCGCTTTCTCAAAATCGGACAACTCCCAATCACCGCCAGTTAGCCATTTATTATAATTATGATCGTCGAATATCTCTTTTGCTCTGGCTTGCTCTGGCATACCTTCATAAAGATTCAATATGGCTTTTTCGCCATAACCATCATTCATCAACTCTTTTATTTCTGCCAGATCCCTATATATCGGGTAGTTTTCTTTTGCTGAGTCTAGCCTTGATTGAAAGCGATCAGGACTACCACCCCTAGCGAAACCTTCTTTCTCTTGGATCGCGTGCTGCGTTTCGTGAAGTGTCGTTGATCTATTTGGTTTTAATGATTTATCTGGGCCGTAAACCGATCCCGCCTCTGATGATACAGCCATCTCCCCGTTAGAATAACTGCCATCTTCACCACCAAACGGTTTATGCTCAACAGTTAAATCAATATCTTTAAATTCGTCTGGGTATGCTTTCCTTGCTTGTGGGTGTGTCAAACCCTTACCCAACTGAGTTGAAACATCATCATGCTTATCTAATTGGTCGGTCGCATCCCCTACCGTTTTGAATAAATCTCTTGATTTTGATTTATCGTCACTAATCTCAAACTTCCAATCACCCTTATCATTAAACCAGCCCGTTTCTGACCATATTTCATCACGCCCCTTACCTTGAAGCTCTAGCGCTTGTGCTTTCTTTAATGCGCCTAAGTCTGCATTTTTAGCCAAAGCACCAGCGAATATAGCCATGTCTCCTAATACTGGAATAGTGCCAACGCCAGCAATGGCAGCATCACCATAATTACCTTCTGACAATGCCCTGCCAAAATCATCACCAGCAGCAGCGTCACCAATACCAGGTAAAAATTCACCTAATGCCGTTACGCTCTTACCTATTTGTTGTGCGCCATAGTTATCAGAGATTAAGCCCGTACCCTTTAAGCCCTCGGCAATACCACCACCTAGCCTTTCAGTAAGTGTTGGCTCATAAGGTGAAGCTGTTTGCGGCTGTGGTGATAATATATCTGATTGCCCCTGTGTGGCTCTGTCGTAATACTTATTGCGTAAGAAAGAGCGTATGTCAGCAATAGCCATATCATCAGGGAATTGAGCCTGCCCGACCCCTTTAATGTCAACTATCATACGAAATCACCAACGGCAGGATCGAACACCAGCATATTGTTTTGCATGGACGCATTAAGATCTTGATTAGCCTTCAACTCTAAGTCAGTCAGCGACAAAGCGTTCTTATACTGCTTGTCTGCAAAGTCGTTATTAATCTTCTGTTGCTCTTGGTCAATCTTGGCAAGGTTTAATTGCGTCTCAGACTGTAGCTTTTCTTGCTTGCCTTGTGCGTCAACCTGTAGCTTACCCATTTGAATCTGTAATTCTACTTGCTTGTTTTGCTGCGCTAGCATATCAGCTTCGGCTTTTGTTTGTTCTGCCATAGCTGCAACCATCATAGCGTCAGGTTGTTGGTTCTGTGATTGCTGTTGCATCATTTGAACCTTTTGCTCTACGTATTCTCTTTCTTCGTCTGAATCAGGTTGCGGATCTAACCCCATTGCTAGCATAGAGTCAATAATCTGGTACTTAGCCATTTCACGCGCTCTTTGTCCACCTTCGCCAGTTGTTGAGATGATAGCCTGGTTAAGTAGCATTTGACCTTGTGGCGTGTTTGTATCTGCAAATTGCAGCATCTTAAGCGTAGTGTCTAGTTCAGCCTCTTTCTTTGACTTGTGAGACTCGCCCGCTTTAACTTGTGAAGTAAATCGGCCTCTAGCTGAGTTCTTATAAGGTCCGTAATTACCTTTATTGTCTTGACCATACTCTAGCGTTTGTACTTGTGAGTAAGAACCGTCTTGAGCAACAACACGTAGACTTCTTTGATTAGTGAAGTAAATCTTTTGGGCTGCTGTTATCCACGCATCACAAGCCGTTTTAATAGCGAACATACTATTCTGCATTAGTGGCTGGAATGTATCGTCTTGCCTCTCATTAACTTGCGCTATCGCATCAGCCGCCGCATTGCTTGGCACTGTGCTTTGACCTGTCCCGCCCATATCAAACAAGGTAGATTCTAGCTGCTGACCTGCTGCCGCTAAACCACTACCTATTTGTGGTGGTGTCTGCCTACCTATAGGGCCAACATGAGCAATAGAGCCATCAGGGTTAAGGATAGGGTTTGACATAATAAAAGCAGCATTATCTATGTCTGCCTTGCTTCTCTCGTTTGCGTGTTCTGCTATCTGTTCAGGCGTATACTCTGGCTTCTCAACTTGAGGCGCAGACATAATCTCCATTAACGAAGAATGATAGGTATTAAGGAACATCTGAGGGTCGCGGCGCTTTCTCACTTCACCACAATAGTATTCAATGCCGTTAATTACCTGATAGTAACCGTACTGTGGAATAATAGGAATACGCTTAAATGGCGTTTTTTGACCTCTTATTAGCCACTTGTCACCACTCATTAACCCATATTCAACGTATTTAACTTTCCTACGCTTGGTTTCGTGTTCGTTAAACTCTCGCAAATCTCTTAGTTCATCACGCGAAACTTTGTTGCCGTAGTTGTCTTTGATGCCATCGCCAGTAGTCACCACGTACTCGCCAAAATGATACTCGGTCAGGTTTTTGTCGATAACTTCGTAGTAGTGAGCAAGATATAAGTCTTTCTCTGTGTCTGTGTCCCAATCAAACCAATCAACTTGAGCATTAACAGAGGCTACCGTCTCGCCAAACTCTTCTTCAATAGTCTTTCGAGAAGTACGGATGATTTCCCATGCTTGCTTGCAGTCTGCTTTGTCTTTTCTAATTGATGGACCAAACACAACACTGGATGCCGCTGAGTAAATAGGCTCTACACATAAGTACTGACTGTCTGGGTCTGGGTTCTCTTCATCTTCATACTTAGCTGCTAACTTAAACGCGCCAAAGCCTGAGAAGAAAGCCTCTTGGTCTGAGTTGTTTAGTGCTTCATTGCCATCGCTTGATTGAAAGTCATTGCGCCAGCGAGATTGCAATAAGTCTGCATCTTCGTCTGTTGCTTCGTCTGAATTACTAATAATTTTAGCGTTCATTTCCAATCGTTGCTTTTGGCCTAGTATTCTATTGATAGAGCCAAACAGCTTATTAATTTCAGGCTTAGGCTTATTCTTG
>JAAGZR010000133.1 GCA_024206155.1 Aliivibrio sp. | reverse complement strand
TGGTTTTCAAGAGGTATTTAGTCCAAGCGCATTAGAGGCTTTAGTGAACGAACTTGGCTATTCATACTTTACCACTGTCGATGAACCAAAATCTGAAGATGGCTATGTCTTCAACTCCCCTGTGGTTGCCTTTGCTTCACGCTATCCAATATTGAACGCTCAACCTGTGATAGCTGAGCAAACACAATTAAAACGATTTGGCATTGAGTTTGAATTTAATCGCGTACCAGTTCATGCCAGTATCGAATTGCCTCATCTTGGGATTACTGACTGCTATGTGGTGCACTTCAAGTCTCAGCGCCCTAAAGAGCCAGAAGAAAGTGACGTACCGGATGAAGTAAACCACTCTCCTCTTCATCAGCTTCATGATGAACAATTAGGCTCTTGGCTTTCTACTGCACAACGTGGATTAGAAGCTAATATCTTACATAATCATATAATTCAACAACGTAAAGAATCCAGCCAACCAGTCATTATAATGGGGGATTTTAATAAACCTTTGTTTCATGATGAATTTAAAGGACTACTTTCTCATGAACTACGGTTTGATAAGTTCAGTACCGATTATTTAACGCGATTTCAGCTTAAAGACAGTTGGGATATTTATTGTGGGTTAAAAGGTGCGGATTTATTGGAAGAGCGAGTAAGTACCCATTACTACGGAGCAAAAGGGTCTGTATTAGATTACATCTTGTTATCTAATGAATTTGATAGCTCATTTTCGGGCAGTATTTTAGAAGTCGTTGATTACACAGTAACAGATCAGCACATTGTGAATCCAAGGTTTGATATTGACCAATTCAGTACGGATCACGCGCTAGTTTCTATTACAGCTCGTATACGACAGGCATAAAAAAGGCGCTTCAATCAGCGCCTTCTTAAAATATTAAATCAAGCCGAAATTACTCACCGCGGTAAGTACAACCTGCTGTACATGTCTCTTTAATTTCAATTTTACTTAGCAATGGAAGACTTGGTTTTACTTCGTTCCAAATCCACTTAGCTAATACTTCACTTGTTGGGTTTTCTAGCCCTTCAATGTCGTTTAGGTAATAATGGTCAAGACGGTCATACGTTGGTTTAAATGCCGCTTTAATTTCAGAGAAATCAATTACCCAACCCGTATGTTGGTCAACTTCACCTTCAACATACAAACGAACTAAAAAAGAGTGACCATGAAGACGACCACATTTATGACCTTCTGGTACATGTGGTAAATGGTGTGCTGCTTCAAACATGAAGTCTTTATATAGTTCAGTTGTCATTAGTTAAAATCTCTATTACCTATATTATGAAGCAGGGATAGTACTCTACTTCCCTACTAAACAACAAGACTCACAATCAGTAAGTTCCCTATTCCCTTATGATATTGTCGATTTTTTCGGCGAATTTACAACGAAAATTGATTCTTATTCTGAAAAATCACGTTTATAGAACAACAACACTTGAAGCTATCAATAAGAAAGGTAATATGTATTTCTTGAAATAAAAATATTCGTGCATGTAGCACAACAATGGAGAATGTAATTAACATGACTTACGCGCCTGTAACAGACGTATTAAGCGGTAAACTAGCGGTTGACAGTGAAGTAACTGTTCGCGGTTGGATCCGTTCACGTCGCGACTCTAAAGCTGGAATCTCTTTCCTAGCTATCTATGACGGTTCTTGTTTCGATCCGATTCAGGCCGTAGTTCCTAATGACTTAAATAATTACAATGACGAAGTTCTTAAGCTAACAACAGGTTGTTCTGTTGAAGTGACAGGTACTATCGTTGCTTCTCCTGCTAAAGGCCAAGATTTTGAACTTGCAGCAACTAACGTTAAAGTTGTAGGTTGGGTTGAAGACGCTGATACTTACCCAATGGCTAAGACTCGTCACTCAATTGAATATTTACGTGAAGTTGCACACCTTCGCCCACGTACTAACGTGATTGGTGCGGTTGCACGTGTTCGTAACTGTCTATCTCAAGCGATTCACCGTTTCTACCACGAGCAAGGCTACTTCTGGATGTCTGCTCCACTTATCACATCATCTGATGCTGAAGGTGCTGGTGAAATGTTCCGTGTTTCTACGTTAGATCACGCAAACCTTCCTATGGATGACAAAGGCAATGTTGATTACGACAAAGACTTCTTTGGTAAAGAGACATTCCTAACCGTATCTGGTCAACTTAATGCGGAAACTTACGCTTGTGCACTAAGTAAAGTTTACACATTCGGTCCTACTTTCCGTGCTGAAAACTCACACACAAGTCGCCACCTAGCTGAATTCTGGATGGTTGAGCCTGAAGTTGCTTTCGCTACTCTTGATGACGTAGCTAAACTAGCTGAAGACATGCTTAAGTATGTATTCGAAGCTGTTCTTGCTGAGCGTCGTGATGACCTTGAATTCTTTGCTTCTCGCATCGACAAACAAGCGATCACTCGTCTAGAGCAATTCGTAAGCTCTGATTTCGCACAAGTAGACTACACTGACGCTATCCAAATCCTGAAAGATTCTGGTCGTGACTTTGAGTTTGATGTTGAGTGGGGCATAGATATGTCTTCTGAGCATGAGCGTTACCTTGCTGAAGAGCACTTCAAAGCACCAGTTATCGTTAAAAACTACCCGAAAGACATCAAAGCATTCTACATGCGTCAAAATGACGATGGTAAGACGGTTGCTGCGATGGATGTTCTTGCACCAGGTATTGGTGAGATCATTGGTGGTTCTCAACGTGAAGAGCGTTTAGACGTTCTTGATGCTCGTATGATTGAAATGGGCATCGACCCTGAGCACATGAACTGGTACCGTGATTTACGTCGTTACGGCACAGTTCCTCATGCTGGCTTCGGTCTTGGCTTTGAGCGTCTAGTGTCTTACGTAACTGGTATGGGCAACGTTCGTGACGTTATCCCGTTCCCACGTACTCCACGTTCTGCTAACTTCTAATTGGCTTATTCTTATAGAGCATTAGATTTGTAAGCATAGATTAGATAGAAAGTAACGAATATAAAAACGGCGACCGTATTAGTCGCCATTTTTGTGTCTATCAGCTATGATTTTTAATTACCAAAAACGAACTCGACCAGTATCAATATGCACAAAGTTACTACCAGGATAATACCCTACTCCGCCCGCTTTTAACGATAACGCCGCTTTTCTTACCTCAGCCAATGGTACGCCTTCTAAACGAAAGTCCATTGCACGACCTAACATATGTAAACTTTTCTTCGCTACGCCACCGTGTGATTTTCCACGTAGCATTTCATTGGTTGCTGGTGAGCGATAACCCGAAATAATTTGAACCTGAGTATCACAACCAATGACATTTTGAATGGCCGACAATTGGTCAAATAATCTTTTATCCATTTCTATGCTTTCATTACGTCTGAAATCTCGGCATAAATGATTTAGT
>JAAGZR010000753.1 GCA_024206155.1 Aliivibrio sp. | reverse complement strand
TTTAGGTTTAAGTAGTCTAAGTATTCATCCGAAGATATTATATTAAATTTATAAAACAAAGGAAACATACTTCTTGAGTTAAGATATTCTACACTAAAAAACAAAGGGTCTTGCATAGTAACAACACCTGCGACCATACCAAACTTTCTTGGTTCATCAGCGTATTTTTTTTCTTCATGCATTTCACTCGCTAGTTTATCTAACTGCATTATAATTCCAGCACTATATAGTGGAGGTAAAGTCTCTAGCTCCTCCAAAAAGTTTTCTTCCATCTCGTAATAGTGTTCATCCCCTGTAAATCTCTGCGGTAAATCCATATTCTTTTAGTTCTTTCATTCGGTACTCCTGAAGCTTAGACACCTTACCCTTCTTAGTTTTGATTTCATAAAACTCAATACCATAATCAGGGTGTAATGCTAATACATCTGGTATACCATTTTTATTAGTCTTAATTAATTTAATAACAAAGTAACCATCAGCCTCCAACTCCTTAATCTTTTTAGTTTGTATCTGTTGCTCTGTCATTATATGCAAAGTTACTTAAATCTTTTATTGGGATTAAAACCGAAAGAGATGTTTTATCGTCACCCATTTCCTTGACTTGACCTTTTAAATAATACTCTCTAGCAATCTGTTTTAATCTGCTTGTTTTAATTATAATTATTACCTCATCCCTGAATTGTTCAGCTAAAACAAATGCGTAATAATCTGATTTCGTTTTAGAAATTCCAGAAGGTTTACCTCTGCTTTCAAACTCAACAGCTATATTACCTGTCGTTCCTGTCCAGAAATCTCTTTTAACTTCAATGGTTGCATTTTTAAAAATATGGTCAATCAATCTTTCTCCTTGCTGACCAATAATTAAATCGTAATCGAAATTAGTTTTTCTGTCCTTCATTTTCAGCTTTCTCTTTATCTTTCGCTGCATCCTTTTTAAGTTGCTCGATAGCTTTGTCATACCCTTTCATTCTCTTGAGAGCTTCAAGTGTTCCAACCGATAGGCTTCTAATGTTCATCATCTCTTTGATGACTTCTTGCATGATGTTGTCAAGCTTGTCTAGCTTGTTCATCATCTCTATTAATTTTTGTTCTTTCATAATTATAAACTTAGTAAATCTTTTTTAAAATGTCTGAGGGTGTAATCTTTTTTATTGGTTACAGTTTTATATATCTTAGTTTCAATCCCTCTTTCTGCAAATATCCAATAGACATCACTTACCTTAGAATCTTTAGTTGTCATCCTGTCACGAGACTGCCAATAACTTAGAGCTGAGAAATCTATATTGTAATACACAAGACAATCCGCTTCCTTTAAACTTATTCCCTCACGCCCACTAACAATCTGAAG
>JAAGZR010000752.1 GCA_024206155.1 Aliivibrio sp. | reverse complement strand
ATAGCACATTTGAGAACGTTCTCGTGTGCGTTACTTTTTAGCCAGCTTCTCTTTGATACGAGCTGATTTACCAGAACGCTCACGTAGGTAGTACAACTTGGCACGACGTACTGCACCGCGACGTTTAACTTCGATGCTGTTTACAACTGGAGAGTGTGTTTGGAACGTACGCTCAACACCTTCACCGTTAGAAATCTTACGTACAGTGAACGCAGAGTGTAGACCACGGTTACGAATAGCGATTACAACGCCTTCGAATGCCTGTAGACGCTCACGGTCACCTTCTTTAACTTTAACCTGAACTACTACAGTGTCACCTGGAGAGAATTTAGGTAGGTCTTGTTTTAGTTGCTCATCTTCAAGAGCTTTAATGATGTTGCTCATTTTTGTATATCCTAGAATAAACTGATACTAAATTTACTTAATTACTTACTGTTCTGGTGTTCTTCACGAACAAACTCAGCCAGTAATAATTCCTGTTCGTCAGTCAGAGCTAGATTTCCCAGGAGCTCTGGTCTTCTTAGCCAAGTACGGCCTAACGATTGCTTCATTCGCCAACGAGCGATATCTTTATGATTTCCAGATTTAAGCACACTAGGTACTTCCTTACCATCCAAAACCTCGGGTCTTGTATAGTGCGGACAATCTAACAAACCGTCTGCAAAAGAATCTTCTTCAGCGGACGCGAAATCACCTAATACCCCCGGAACAAACCGAGATACAGAATCAATCAGCGTCATAGCAGGGAGTTCCCCACCTGTAAGCACAAAATCCCCAATTGACCATTCTTCGTCAACTTCAGATTGTATTATGCGCTCATCTACTCCTTCGTATCGGCCACAAATCAGAATTAAATTCTCATTTGTTGCCAACTCCTCAACGCCTGCTTGATTCAGCGTTCTGCCTTGAGGTGAAAGGTAAATCACTTTCGTTTTGCCTGGTGCTGCTTGTCTGGCTGCGGTAATGGCATCGCGCAAAGGCTGTACCATCATTAACATACCAGGGCCACCACCATAAGGTCGGTCATCAACAGTGCGATGTTTATCATGAGTGAAATCTCTAGGATTCCATGTCTCAATAGATAAAAGACCTTTTTTAATTGCTTGGCTAGTTACCCCAAAATCGGTAACCGAACGGAACATTTCAGGAAATAGGCTAATAACCCCAACCCACATGTGCCCTCGCTTTACCTAGGGATTAGAACCCAGGATCCCAGTCAACTTCGATCCGTTGAGCTTCACGATCAATTAATTTGATCACTTGCTCATCAATAAAAGGAATCAATCGTTCCTTTTTACCAAAAGCATCTTTCAGGTTTGCTTTGACTACAAGAACATCGTTTGATCCGGTTTCAAAAATGTCGTCAACAACACCAAGACCGTAGCCTTGCGTTGTAACCACTTCCATACCAAACAATTCACGCCAGTAGAACTCATCTTCTGACAGCTCAGGTAGTACATCTGCTTTAACTGCAATTTCTAGGTTAGTATAAGTTTGAGCTTCTTCTCGAACCTCTAACCCTTCCAGTTTGCACACCAAACCTTTATGACGTTTCCAGCTTTCGACTGAAAACTCGACCCACTCACCTTTAACTTGGATAAGCCAAGGCTTGTAATCGAAAATGCTTTCAGGTTGATCTGTAAAGGAAACTACTTTCAACCATCCACGAATACCATAGGAAGCACCAAACTTACCTATAACAATAACTTCGTCTTGCTTACTCATAAATTCTTTACCTTTAACCAACTAATATTAAGCCGCTTTTTTAGCGTCTTTAACTAGCTTAGCTACACGATCAGAAAGACCAGCGCCTTGCTCAACCCAGTGACCAACACGATCAAGATCTAGGCGTAGACCTTCTTCTTGACCTTGTGCTGTAGGGTTAAAGAAACCTACTTTCTCAATGTAACGACCAGTTGATTTAAAACGGCTGTCCGCTACTACGATTTGATAAAATGGACGCTTCTTAGCGCCGTGACGTGCCAAACGAATGGTAACCATATCGTCCTCTTTTGCTTTGTATAAAAATTAAATTGGCCCAAAAAGATGAATTTTTGAGCCCTCGTGCCAAATTAAAGCCCCGGAATTTTACTCTTATAGAGTTTCAATGCAAGGGATTTAGTTACTTTTTCACCAATTATTTTTGTAATTGATGAAAAAATTGGAAAAAAAAGTGCGCTAGGTTATGTTTTTCACTAAATTAGCTTGTCGCACTTAATTATATAACTTTTAGGATATCATCAGTTTAATGAGCGTTAGCGACCAAGGCCACCCATCCCGCCCATTCCACCCATCATTCCTTGCATATTACGCATCATGCCTTTCATTCCACCCTTCTGCATTTTTTTCATCATTTTCTGCATTTGAGTAAATTGTTTTAGCATACGGTTCACATCTTGCACTTGAACACCAGAACCTGCTGCAATACGCTTTTTACGTGATCCTTTGATGATTTCTGGACGTTCACGTTCTTTCATTGTCATGGAATTAATAATCGCTTCCATTTGATTGAACATCTTGTCATCAACTTTATCTTTTACATCACTTGGTAGCTGAGACATGCCTGGGAGCTTATTCATCATTCCCATCATGCCGCCCATGTTTTTCATTTGACCAAGCTGCTCGCGGAAATCTTCTAAATCAAAGCCTTTTTTCTCTTTGAATTTTTTAGCTAGTTTCTCTGCTTTCTCTTTATCAACGTTCTTTTCAAGATCTTCAATTAAAGAAAGAACATCACCCATTCCCAAAATTCGAGAAGCAATTCGTTCTGGGTGGAACGCTTCAAGTGCATCGGTTTTTTCACCTACACCTAAAAACTTAACTGGCTTACCTGTGATATGACGAACAGATAAAGCGGCACCACCACGAGCATCACCATCTATTTTAGTTAAAATAACACCAGTTAATGGTAAGGCATCACCAAAGGCTTTCGCGGTATTCGCCGCATCTTGACCTGTCATTGCATCAACAACAAACAGGGTTTCAATCGGATTTACATGAGAATGAAGCTGTTTGATTTCATCCATCATTTCAGTATCAACAGCTAAACGACCGGCTGTATCCACGATAACAACATCAAAAAACTTCAGTTTTGCATGCCCAATTGCAGCATCGACGATATCAATTGGCTTTTGATCTGCACTTGATGGGAAGAAGTCAACATCAACCTCTCCAGCTAACATTTCTAGCTGTTTGATCGCCGCAGGACGGTAAACATCGGCAGAAACAACAAGTACTTTTTTCTTATCACGCTCTTTTAATAATTTAGCAAGTTTACCTGTACTGGTTGTTTTACCTGCACCTTGTAAACCCGCCATTAAAATAACCGCTGGCGGCTGGCATGCTAAATTTAGGGCTTCATTTGATGCCCCCATCACGGCTTCAAGTTCAGATTGAACAATCTTTATGAACTCTTGCCCTGGTGTTAAACTTTTTGAAACCTCAACACCAACCGCGCCTTCTTTTACACGCTTAATAAAATCACGAACTACAGGCAAAGCTACGTCGGCCTCTAATAGAGCCATACGCACTTCACGCAGTGTTTCTTTTATATTGTCTTCTGTTAATCGACCTTTACCACTGATATTTTTCAGGGTTTTGGATAGTCTATCCGTTAAATTATCAAACATATTCCTGCGCCTACTTTGCGACCATTTCTCGATTATACCTAAATCTGAGACGTTATAATGAAAATTTTTTATCCTAACTGAATCACACCTACCGAGATTGCCCTCTAAAGGGTATAATCAATATGTTGATAAACTAAATGATCAGTGAATTATGGATACGATTACAGCAATCAGTGCTGCGCTTTTTTACTTTCTTGCTTTAGGTTTTGTGATCCCAGGCCTAGCTGGCCAAAATAAGATCCAAACAAATGTAGTACT
>JAAGZR010000751.1 GCA_024206155.1 Aliivibrio sp. | reverse complement strand
TGAAACAGCTATCATCAACAGCGCGATTATCGCCATAGGCACAAACAGTAGATTGAAATAAGGAGCACCAACAGAGATATTTCCTAATCCTAAAATTTGAAAAATCATAGGATAAAAAGTGCCTAGCAACACGGTTATTGTGGCTATTGAGAACAACCCTGCTAACAGTAAAAAAAGAAAATCGCGACTCATCAACTCAGTGGTCGATTTACTATTTAACTGTTTACTTTTAAGGGCATACAAAGAAAATGAAACTAAAAGAACAATAAGGAGGATTAATAGCAAGATAATGCCACGAGTAGGATCAACCGCAAAAGCATGAACCGAAGTTAATACACCCGATCGCACCACAAAGGTACCAAGAATACTCAAACTAAAAGTAACCAAGGCCAAAACTACAGAGGTTTTTAATAATTGTTGCTGCTTATGACTGGCAATTAACGTGTGTAGTAAAGCCGTAGCGGTTAGCCATGGTAACAAGGAAGCGTTCTCTACCGGATCCCAAAACCACCAACCACCCCATCCTAATTCATAATATGCCCACCACGAACCTAAACTGATCCCTGCCGTTAATAAAGCCCATGCCAGTAAGGTCCAATTTCTTGCATAACGAACCCATGCGGATGGAACTTCTTTCATCATTAATGCCGCCAAAGCAAAAGAGAATGTAGCGGCAAAACCGACATATCCTAAATAAAGTAATGGTGGATGAAATATCAATCCAATATCTTGCAACATTGGATTCAGATCTCGGCCTTCTACTGGGGTATTTACATAGATGACGAATGGATTTGAAGCGAAAAGAGTAAAAGCGGAAAAAATCACAATCAGTGTATTTAACACCAATAAAACACGAACGACATAAGCCTGTTCAATCCACTTTCTATTTAGCGTTATAAGCCCTGCCCATAAAGTTAAGGTTAATACCCAAAACAGTAACGAGCCTTCGTGACCTCCCCAAATAGCGGCAATTTTAAAAAAAACAGGTAACGCTGAGTTGGAATGTTCAGCAATGTATCGAATTGAAAAATCATCGATATAAAAACCATAACCAAGCGAAGATATAGAAAGAATACAGAACAAACAGCTCAGTAAAGAAAGAGGAAAAATAGCTATTGACCATTGTTCGTTACTTTTAATTAGACCATATCCAACCGAGACCATAGCGACAAATGATAAGATCATCGTTGCTATTAACCAAAATTGACCGATTTCAGCAATCATACTGCTCCATTGATTTCCATAAAATTAAACCGATATAAAAACGCCATGCCTGTAACTACCTATATGGGAAGTAACGTTAGCATGGCGATACCACATTATACGACGGTCATTTGTCCCGCATAAAGCACAAAAATACGAAGCATTAATACTCCAAGTAAACTTAGTGATGTCACAACAAAAATAAAGCCTTTACCATGAGCGACTTCTTTTGGCGCAAATGCATTAAGGGCTAATGGCGTCAGCATACCTAAGCCAATCACCCCAACCCAGAACCAAGTTCCCCAAAAACCACCACCAATAGCAGCCCATGCAGCAGCCTCACCCTGACCTCCACTGAAAATTAAGCCAGTGAAAAAAGTAACTAGTACAAATAATTCAAACACCACAACTGGACGTTCAAAGTTATGTATCCACTTTACAGATGTACTATGACCTGATTCTTTAAACCCAAGCACACCAAACAGTAAACACGCTGCAGCACCTGAAGATAAACTTGAAAACAAGAATAAAATAGGTAATACCGGGTTATTTAACATTGGGTAAGTTTGTAATGCTGATAATAAGAAACCAGTATAAGCCGCCAACATAACCGCTAGCACCGCTAAGAAGATTTCTAATGCGTTCTCAAACTGTTCAACCTTCAACAAAATCGTGTCGATAAAACCAAACTTCCCTTTTAAGAAAGCCATGATCTCTTTTCTAAAAATCACTCCAATCCAAGCAAACAATACGACCATATACACTTGGAATAAGATAACCCCCATCGACATTACTGACGTAGGGTTAAAGAAGATCATTATTTTCCAAAAAGATAACGGTTTAGTTAAGTGGAAAATCAAAATAGTAAGACCAGCAATAATACCAAATGGCGCTAATATTGCCGTCGCCTTGATAATACCATTATCCGCAGGATTACCTTCAATCACTTTACGTTTTAAGTAAATAGATATCATAACCGCACCGGCAGACATGCCTGCTAAGAATAGATAGATCGCAATGATCCAATCCCATACCAAAGAGTCAAAATTAAACGCAGCTTCCCATGCACTCATCTTAAATCTCCCCTTTTTTATTTGGGATCTTATAAAGCTTAGGCTTGGTGCCTAGATCCACTTTGTCACGGTATACTGGATTATTAATTAATACCGCATTAATTTCGCTGTCTTTATCGTTTAAATCACCAAAGATCAGTGCTTTTGTCGGGCAAGATTCAACACAAGCAGGTTGCTTCCCTTGTGCTAAATTAGTCTCACGACAAAAATCACATTTATCTGCTGATTTAGTAACAGGATTGAAGAAACGAACTTGATAAGGACATGCCGCTAAACAATAGCCACAACCTACACATTTTTCATTGTGAACATCCACAATTCCTGTTTTTTCATCTTTATAAGCAGCACCTGTCGGGCATACCATGACACAAGGAGCGTTTTCGCAATGCTGGCATGATTTACGTGTAAAACGATAATCAACGTCAGGGAACTCTCCGCGAGGTTCACTACGGATAATCTCTAAGCGAGAAACGCCTTCTGGCACACTGTTTACTTCACGACACGCTTCGGTACATGCTGTACAGCCAATACATGCATTCTCATCATGGACCATGCCATAACGTTTTGTTCCATCTTCCATTGAGTAAGCCAGTGTTTTTTTACTGCTCATCAATGATGTCGTTGCAATTCCGGTAGTAAAGATAACCGCACCAGAACCAGCTAAAAAATTTCGTCTAGAACAACTCATACTATTCTCCTAGCTTATTTTCTTTCTGATTAAAATCAGCGTGGCAATCAACACACATCTTAATTTTCGCTGAATGGTCAAAAGAAAGCACCGCCTCTTTTTCACCATGAACAACATGACAAGATGAACAGGTTAAGTTTTTAGCGTGAACGTCATGCGTCCAGCTGTCGTCTCGTAATCTCTCTGAGGTGTGGCAATCAGTACATTGGCTATTAGCTTGCAAAATTTCATCAAACGAGAGGGTCACTTTTTCCGTGCCTTGCTTTGATTGTGCCGCAGAATATTTTATAACTTGAGGTGCGCCTTCTCGGTGATCAGGCCCAATGGATTTATGACACTCAACACAATTCACATCACGTTTAAGAATCGAAAATGACTCTTCTCCGTGTGAACCTTTAAGTGTTTCTTTTTCATCTTTATGACATTGTGTACACGCATAATCGCGGTCACGAATTAGAGTCACCTCATGTCGAGTTGATGCATCGGCCTTAATTTGGGGCGATTCATCGGCTGCAACATTCAGAGACAAACCATAGAGACAAAATGCGAAGGTAAGCTTCAACATTGTGGCTATGGCGAGTTTAACTTTGCCCATTATATATCCTTCCCTTTCCATACTATTTGATGCTGTAAAACATGAACAAATAGCAGGGTGAGTAATTGTAACCCTGAAGATTTCCCTTCAGATTTTGGTATCAATTCCCATTGGATAGTTTAGCCACAACGCTTAACAAAGGCATTTTATAACTAAATGTGTCTAAATAATACAAGTTGTATCTAACTACTGGCTATCTTCTACCACTTTTGTGATAGTCCTCAATAAATCATTATCTTATTGTATTTCTTAGAAATTAAGAAAAATTTTTAACGACACAAGGCACAAACTAATACTTTAGAGTTAGTTGTCTTTATTGGTGATGTAGATCACTTATGTAACTTGATATAAATCAACTCTAGCTTCGATGGAAAAATATGCGTCTTGCATTTACGTTACACTGGGCAAAGTTTCCAATTCTGATTGATAGTCGCTTTCACAACGCTTGGCTAATTAATTAAAAGAATATTGGAGATACAATAGTGAAAAAGCAATGGACCCGTCATTCAGCCGCTGCAATTGCCATGGTGGCTACGTTATTACTAAGTAGCCACAGCTTTGCTGCATCTGAGAACAATGATCGAGTTGACCCTCGTAATGAAGCCTATGCAACGGAGTACGCCGATCAATACGATACATGGCGCTCTACCTCTGATAGTGTGCAAATCGAAGATGCATTAGCCGAAGACCCAAACATGGTGATCTTATGGGCTGGCTATGGTTTTGCGAAAGACTACAACAAAGCTCGTGGACATTTTTATGCTGTCGATGACGTAAGAGAAACCCTTCGTACTGCCGGCCCTACCGATGAAAAATCAGGCCCTATGCCAATGGCATGTTGGAGCTGTAAAAGCCCTGATGTTGGGCGTGTAATCGAAGAACAAGGCGAAGACGGCTATTTCTCTGGTAAATGGGCTCGCTTAGGTAGTGAAATCCAAAACCCAATTGGTTGTGCCGATTGCCACGATACTCGTAGTGAAGAGTTTAAAAATGGTGGTCCTGCACTGGCATTAACCAAGCCTCATGTAGAGCGTGCTATGGACGCTATTGGTAAACCTTTTGGTGACCAATCTCGTTTGGACCAACAAGCTGCCGTTTGTGGTCAATGTCACGTAGAGTACTATTTCACAGGTAAAACTAAAGCCGTTAAATTCCCTTGGGACAAAGGAACTACGGTTGATGAAATGGAAGAGTACTATGATGAGATCGGTTTTAAAGACTGGACGCATAAAGTATCTAAAGCACCAATGCTAAAAGCACAACATCCAGGTTATGAAACATGGCGTGATGGCATTCACGGTAAGAACAAAGTAACTTGTGTGGATTGTCATATGCCAAAAGTGACAAAAGAAGATGGCACTGTCTACACTGACCATAAAGTAGGTAATCCGTTTGACCGCTTTGAAGACACCTGTGCAAATTGTCACACGCAGTCTAAAGAAATGCTACAAGGCGTTGTTGCTACTCGTAAAGCTCAAGTACTTAAAATGAAACTCACAGCGGAACGTCAAATCGTTGCTGCTCATTTTGAGGCTGGTGCAGCATGGGATGCCGGTGCAACAGAAAAAGAAATGGAACCAATCCTGCAAGATATTCGTCATGCACAATGGCGTTGGGATTATGCGATTGCTTCACACGGCGTACATATGCATGCCCCTGAAGTTGCGCTAGAAGTATTAGGGACTGCGGTTGATAAAGCAGCGGATGCTCGAACTAAACTTGTCCGCTTACTGGCGAAAAAAGGCATTACAGACCCTATTGCAATTCCAGATATCTCGACTAAAGCTGCTGCACAAAATGCATTAGGCATGGATATGGATGCAATGAATGCAGAGAAGAAACACTTCTTGGAAACCGTTGTTCCACAATGGGAAGAGCAAGCTAAAGAACGTGAATCAAGAGATTACGCTCCGATTAAATAATATGTAAATTAGCTCAGTGTTACACACACGGATCTTTAACACACTTATCAAGCAATAAAAAAGCCGACACTTTATAAACTAAGTGTCGGCATTTCTGTCTCTTTAACTCTTTAACTAGCGACGAGCTTGCATCAATTGTTTCGCTTGGTTAATTGAATTAATGATCGTAATCCTATCTACATCTACTCGTTCTGAATC
>JAAGZR010000008.1 GCA_024206155.1 Aliivibrio sp. | reverse complement strand
ACGGCTAAACAGTTTTTACTTAAAAACGCTAATAACGATTTCGCTAGATTACCAAAGACTAAAGATGGTTTTGGTAAAGGTACTTTTTTACCTAGAAATGTAATGAACGCCTTATACACGAATGGCAAACTTACAGGTAATTTAAAAGATTATATAGATCTTATTAGACAAAAGCCTGTTAAACCAATATACAGAGATGCTGTTGGTCAAACAATACGTGGTTTATTAAACTTACATATTAGAAACCGCATGTTTGAAGATTTAGTGCCTACTACACCTGAGAGACTTCGTGGTGGTGCTAAGTTTAGTAGAACAATAAAAAACGATAAAGGACCTATAAAAAAATCTATATTAGACAAAATAGATTCTATAGTAGGTGGATCTATAAAAACAAATTCATACGAAAACAGAGCTAAAGCTGTAGAGTATATGATGGATACTTTTTATCCACAACTATTTAAAATATTTGGACCTAATTCTTTAGAGATATTAAAAACAGCTAATATAGCTCCTTCTGGAAACGTTCCAAGTGCTTTTGTAAAAAGAAAACAATTATTTATATCAGATGTAAATAGAGCTTCTAAGGGGAAAGATCAAGTATTAGAGGCTATTAACTTAGGTATTTTAGGACAATTAAAAGATATTAAAGCAAAATTTAATGAACTTAAAATAGAAGGTCAAATAGATGAAGATATAAAAACAGCATTAAAAGGGCAAAAAACAAAAGATTTAGATCGTAATATAAAAACTAGAGATCAGCATATAAATGGTTATAAAAAATTTATGAATCTTTGGAAAAAATTATATGATTCTAATCCAGAGCTTTTAAAAGGAATAGGCTACTCTATATATAATCAAAATGCTAATTCTCATTTTTATAGAAATTTGGCTCAATTAATAGGAGTAGAGACGGGTTTAAAAAAAGGTAAAGGCAGAGAAGAGCACGTATATCAAGCTGGAAACTGGGCTGTTAGAACTCTCGAGGCTTTAACTTCTAATAATCCAAATGTTTGGAAGAACTGGGTTAACTGGTCAGCAAAAAATTACTATCAAGAATCAATAGCTGCTAAGTCGGAAGGACCTAATTCTTCTGAATCTTTAGTAGACGGTACTTACGATAAAAATAAGTTTACTGGAGAAACTATAGAAACTTTAAAAAACAAAGATACTGAACACCCTCTACTTAAGAAAGCGTTAGATAAAGCTATAAAAACAGGTGATTTTACTAATGTTCCAGATGTTAAAATAAGATATTATAACGAATATATAACATTAAATCCAAACATAGTAGGAAACAACAGCGTTACAGACGCTCAAAAGTACAACGTAGAAGTTAGTAAAGATTTACAGAATAATCCTAACGTAATTAGCATTCAAGGTGAGTTAATATATAAACAAATACTAACTAAAGCCGGTGTTTTAAAAGGAGCTGAAAGCGTTACAGAAAGTAAAGCTAGAAAATTACTTGATAATGAATTAAAGCTTACTGATCAAAAAACTAAAGCTTCTAAACGCATGAACGAGCTAATGCCTAGTGAAATAAAATACAGCAAAACTATTTCAGTACAAACAGCCGTTAACGCTTTAGCTAAGTCAGATAAAGCTTTGAACAATGCTAGAAGACCAGATGCTCCTGTTAAAAAGATTAGAGTATTTGATTTTGACGATACATTGGCAAGATCAAAGAGCAAGGTGTTATATACAGTGCCAAACGTTGAAGGTGGTTTTAGTGAAGGTTCTACAAAGCTAAAAGCTATATTTATGGTTGGTGGTCCTGGTGCTGGTAAAACAAATGTTGGTAAAGGATTGCAACTAGGTAGACGTGGTTACAAAGTAGTTAATCAAGATATAGCGTTAGAAGCTATGAAAGAAGAAGCTGGATTACCAGCTAAAGAATCTGATTATACAGCAGAGCAAAGATCTACTAGATCAAAGCTTGGCGCTGCCGCTAGAAAAGCTGCTGTAGCTAAATTTGATAAATACGCCGCCGCAGGTAACGGCATGGTAATAGACGGCACAGGAGCTTCTTACAATGCCACTACTAAGAAGATAAAAGCTTTAGAAGATCAAGGCTTTGAAGTACACATGGTTGTGGCTACAACACCTCTTGAAACTGCAATAGCTAGAAACAAAGCTAGAGTAGAAAGATCATTACCTGATTTTGTTGTAAAGAAAACTTACGAAAGTGTTCAAGAAAGTTTAAAGAAATATAGAGAAGACTTTGGTGACCGTTTATACGAAATTAACACAGAGACTATAGAGTATGGAAAGCCTTTGCCTAATGATTTTCTACAGGGAGTTTACAATGGTATAAACGCTAATAAAGTTGGTAAAGTTGATGCAACTAGTTTTGCTGAAAATTATGATGTTTTAGAAAGTCAAGGTGCAGAGTTTGATTTTAGAGAGTTTAGCAAAGTTATTGAAGGTAAAAAAGGACCATTATTTAGTGTTGCTGAAAAAATAGCTGCCGCAAGAGGTACTGATGATGTTTTTATATTAACAGCTAGACCTGCTGACGCCGCTGGTCCAATACAAGAGTTTATGAAAGCAAACGGTATTGACATACCTTTAGCGAACATAACAGGTTTAGGTGATGGTACTGCTGAAGCAAAAGCAGGTTGGATTATGGGTAAAGCTGCTGAAGGTTATAATGATTTTTATTTTGCTGATGATGCTATTAAAAATGTTAAAGCCGTTAAAAACGTGTTAAGTCAAGTCGATGTTAAGTCAAAGGTGCAACAAGCTAAGTTTAGTAAAACAAAAGTATTTGACAGAGTATTTAATGATATCATTGAAGCTAAAACAGGTATTGAATCTTATAAAGATTTTTCAGCTGCTAAAGCTAAAACTGTTGGCGCTAACAAAGGCAGGTTTACTTTTTTTACAACACCATCAGCTGAAGACTTTTTAGGATTACTATATAAAACATTAGGCAAAGGCAAGGTTGGAGATGCTCAAATGGCATTTTACAAAACAAACCTACTAGATCCTTACAATAGAGCTGAAATAGCTCTATCACAAGCTAAAGTAGCTGCTGGTAGAGATTACAAAGCATTAAAAAAGCAATTTAAAAACATACCAAAAACTTTAGAAAAAGAAACTGGCATAGCTAAGTATACATATCAGCATGCTATTAGAACTTACATATGGAATAAACAAGGTATTGAAGTTCCAGGATTATCTAAACGTGATCAAAAGAGATTAACTGATTTTATAGCTAACGATGCAGAGCTTAGTGTATTTGCTGACAACCTAATAACAATACAAAAAGATAAGCCATACCCAGAACCTGATAAAGACTGGACGGCTGGCACTATAACCACAGACGTTATAGGTGGTATTAATAAAGTTAATAGAAAACAGTACTTGCAAGAGTGGCAAGAAAACGTAGATATTATATTCTCTGAAAAGAATATGAATAAGCTTGAAGCTGCTTTTGGCGCTAAGTATGTTGAAGCATTAAAAGACTCGCTAAGAGCAATGAAGTCTGGTAGTAATAGACCATTAGGTGGTGATAGAGTATCAAACGGTATATTAGACTGGCTAAACAACTCTGTTGGCGCTATAATGTTCTTAAATACAAGATCTGCAGTATTACAGACCATATCTGCGGTAAACTTTATAAATTGGGGTGATAATAATATATTAAAGGCGGGTAAAGCGTTTGCTAACCAAAAACAATTTTGGGGTGACTTCTTAACTCTTATGAACTCTGACTACTTACTTGAAAGACGAGATGGTCTTAAGATCAATGTAAGTGAATCTGAAATAGCTGATGCTGTACAGGGTAGTAAAAATAAAGTTAACGCTGCTATATCGTTTTTACTCAACAAAGGTTTTGTGTTTACTAGATATGCAGATAGTTTCGCTATTGCTTCTGGTGGTGCTACGTTTTATAGAAATAGAACTGAAGCTTTAGTTGAACAGGGTATGGATAGAAAAGCAGCGGAAGAACAAGCTTTTAATGACTTTAGAGCTATAGCTGAAGAAAACCAGCAGTCTAGTAGTCCATCTAAAATTAGTCAGCAACAAAGATCTTTAATTGGT
>JAAGZR010000132.1 GCA_024206155.1 Aliivibrio sp. | reverse complement strand
CAGGTGGCTACTCAGATACAATAACTATAAATATCACCTCAAATTAAAGGTTAAATAAGTCGGAGGCTATTATTTAGCCTCCGACTTAATCTTAATTACTTGAGTTTAATTTGGAGCTCTTCGCTATGTATAAATGGATCATGCAACAATGGATTGTTCTTTGCCTATTCTCATTCACTTGTTTGTCTGCTCATGCGTTCAAAGTTGAACCGATGTCTATAGAAATGACACCGATTGGCAAAAGAGCTCAAATGACCATGAGGATTGAAAATTCTTCTACCGAACCGCTCATGGTTGAATTGTCGCCAGTATTTATGACAATGAACGAATATGGAAAAGAAACCACTACCCCTGCAGATGACGAGCTATTAGTAATACCGGTGACCGCAATTATAGAACCGGGACGATCGCAATCCATTATGGTGCGGTATTTAGGCGATCCTTCCATAACAGAATCAAAAGCTTTTCGTGTTGCAGTTAAGCAAGTGGCAGTACAAAGAGCAAGCAGCAACCAAGGACAAGTGAGTCTTTTACTTCAGTTTAATACTCTTATCAATGTACAACCTCAAAACGCTGTCTCTCAGCTAGCAATTAAAAGTATCGAATCAAATGAAAAAAATAACAAATGGGTCCTTGAAGTACTAAACAGTGGCAATAGTTATGGCCGATTGAGCAATACAACATGGAAAATATCTGACGGTACAAAATCAACCTATTTAAAAGGCTCAGAAATAGCCAAACGTATTCCGGGAACTTTAGTTCTTCCCTATTCAACTCGTTTTTTCGAAATGCAGCCACTTAAAGATTATAACGTGAACACCCTATCGATTGAAATAGATCAGGATCAATAGAAATGAGACGCTATATCTTAGGTTGGATATTTTATTGCTCTCTGTGTACGCAAACATTTGGTATTACACTGTTTCCAACCGTCATTGAGCTCAACACAGATCACAGGACAACATCGCAACTGATTGTGACTAATAACTCAACACGGGAACTTTCACTTGAAGCTAACCTCCGTCGTTTGAAATTCTTTTCTGATGGTACGTTCCAAACATCAGATCTATCGAATGAAGAGGTTTTTGTATTTCCACCAGCCACAATGTTGGCCCCCGGTGAACGCCAAGTATTCCGTATACAGTGGTTGGGACACAGAACACTCGAAACCTCCCATAGTTACTTCGTTCGTTTCAGTACCGTGAATATTGGCCAAAACAACGCAAAAACGAATATACCTACCAGTCTAACTACTGGTATCAAGCTGCAAGTTCACTACAATGCTTTGTTACACATTCACTCATCCTCGTTAGAGCCTGACGTGAAATTGCACATAGATGAACAAGGAAAACTAACACTCACTAATTCAGGGTCGCGATTTACCTATACATCGCTACTTCATTTTTCGGGGCTCGAATCTCATAACCAACAGATTCATGCGGCTTTAGGTGAGCAGTTTATTCCACCACGATCCATTATTACTTTGCCTTCTTCTTTAAATTACTTACCAGTGGGCACTTACCATGGATATGAAAACTGAAACCTATCACAAGCTGTGGCAAGTTTTGTATATATTGGTATTAGCTTTTTTTTATTGCGTCACCTTAATCCATGTGGCTTGGGGCCAAGAAATGGTTTTGAACTCGACAGGACGAGATATCCAACTTACCTCTTTGTTAAGGATAAGTGACACGATATTAGGTGAGGCGGATATTATCATTACCGCAAATAACGAAATTTTGTTACCGAAGGAAAGCACGCTCTCTCTCCTTTCGTCCGTCGTAACTCAAGAAGGTATTGAGAAACTCAATGACACGACAGACGATGAGGTGCTGTCGCAGCAAGATTTTGAGAGCGTAGGACTGGGTCTGAGTTTCGATTTTTCGTCATTAGAATGTGTCGTGACGGTACCGCCCGAATTTAGCTTAACCCAGCAGCTGTCTATGAACGGATCCGATGATTTTTATAACTATGCTGAGCCAAGTTTGTTAAGTGGATACATTAACTTAGCCCTTTCTGCTAATGAGAGTCAATATGTCGATCAGTATTCGTCAAAGAAGGATCTTTATCGCGCTCAATTCGACTCAGCACTTAACGTTGGTTTTCTAAACTTTGAATACGAATCCTATTTAGAAAACAGTTCATCACAAGATTCGCGATACGTAAGAGAAGGAACTCGTCTTAATATTGACTTTGCAGAACAAGGCACTCGACTTGTCCTCGGTGATATGTACAACAGTGGGCAATCTTTTCAAGACAGCACTGACATACTTGGTATTGGTTTAACTCGAGATTTTACACTCATTCCAACCAGAAATGTACGACCACGAGCCAATCAATCATTCACACTTCAAAGATCCTCAAATGTCGATGTCTATATAGATGGGATTGTAGTCCAAAGATTATCGCTAGGTGCTGGTAGCTATAACCTTAGTGACATACCACTGGCGGAAGGTAGCAATGATATTGTACTTGTCATCACCGACCGCTCAGGGAATGAAGAGCGTATCGAGTTTTCTGTAGCAACCGGTAACAACTTGCTCAATAGTGGTGAGTTTGAATATAGTATCATGTATGGAGCGCCTTCAGAATTACAAAATGGACAGCTAGAATACCTAACCGACGAGCGTATTTTTCATGGTTATTTTGATGTTGGTATTAACCCTTGGTTAACGTTAGGTACTAACTTCCAAAATCGTGAAGATCTTTACCAATATGGTGCCACTGCGTTACTTGCTTCGGCATGGGGCGTAACTGAACTCAATGCTTCGCGCAGCGAACACCCTACATTTGGAACTGGCGATGCTTACAAATTTGCGTTCGATGCGGAGTTTTCCAATACCAACACGCTATCCCCACAACTGAGTGTGAGTTATGAATATCTGGCCAACAATTTTACTGGGGTTTCAGGGTTTGATGCTTCCGATATAGATATCAACTCAACCACCCATTATGTATCTACATTCAGTTCTATTTACCTTGGTCAGTCTTTACGTGCCGCCATGACCTTCAATTATCGCGCAGGAGTAGACAAAGATAACGATTATTGGCTGTTTAGCCCGAGCTTATCGGACGGACTGTTTGATACCCCCGCCAGCTGGAGTGTACGCGTTAACTATCGGCATAACGCAACCGAAGAAGATGATATCAGCACAACATTCACCATAAGTTTGCCTCTTAGCCGACAGACTCGTGTCGTCGGTCGTTACACCACTGAACTCAATGAAGCCGTCTTAGGTTACAGCTATCAGAATAATATTGGTAACACAGGGGGAATGTCGGCATTTGCGAGTGTCATTACTAATGAAGAAGCGGATGCCGAAATGGATATCGGGATTAACTATACGGCAAACCGTTATGAATTGAATGCGACCCACGCTTCGCGGCTTGAAGACATTAGTGGTGAAACGCGAAATCACAGTACTGACGTGACTATAAGTAGTGCCCTTGCTTTTGCAGGTTCATCTGTGACGATCGGCAGACCGGTACGCGAAGCGTTTGCTATTGTTAGCAAGCACAAAAACCTCGCAAAAAATGACGTGGCGATCGATCCAACAAAAGAGGGAGAATACGCACGTGTTTATCTCAAAGGAGATGTCAGTGCTATGGTCCCTGACCTTGTTGCTTATAATGGCCAAGTAGTCAGTTACGAGGTTGAGAACTTACCACCCGGGTATGACTTGGGTGATGGTGCTTTTTGGGTTAAGCCTGGCTATAAACAAGGCTTCCAACTTCAGATAGGCTCAGATGCTGTATTAACTGTTATTGGCAAGCTGTTCGATCGTAAAAGTAACAAGCCTATTTCACTTGTCGCAGGTGTGGCACATTACCTTGGTGAGGAAAAACAGTTACCGATTGACTTCTTTTCAAATAGTAACGGCATATTTGCAATCTCTGGATTAAAGCCAGGCAAGTACCAGTTAGTACTCGATACTAAAGAAAAAGAGTCAGTCATCATTACTCTAAGTGAACGCAGTGACAATTTGATAAGACTAGGAGATTTGTATGTGGAATAAACAAGTTCTTTGGGGAGCATTGAGCCTCATCGCCATAAGTCATGCTCCTTCTGCATTTGGATGCGAAGCTAGTGCGTTAACTATTCAACCCACCTCATCCCAATCACAATATGACGTTTTCAGTACAGGAACTTTCGCGACGATAAATACTTACCGTATAGAAGCAAATATAACCGGACAACCCTGCAAGTTGAGTCTAGTTTTGCAACTTAACGATACCAGTCGATCGCTAAAAGGGTCAAACCAAGACAAACTTAACTTTGAGTGGAGTGGTCTCGTTGGTATGCCTGTAGCTAATCAATGGCACCTATCATTAACCGATAGTCAACCTTCCGCAATAATACAAATGCGTTTCCCGAGCAAGCAATGGTTAGTATCAGGAACTTATCGAGGGCTTTTAGAAGTCTCACCTTCTTATACTTCAAACAACAAACAAATAGAAATCAGCCCTAGCTCACTACCTATTTCCGTTAACGTTCCACCCGCTGCAAAAATTCACTTTTATGGGTTAACCCAACAACATTATGACCTTGATCTAGGAACATTATATTCAAACAAGGTTATTCGTTCTGCGCCTAATCTATGGGTTCAAAGCAATACTGCTTATACCATCGTTTTGGAATCATCTCATCAAGGAAAGCTACGCCATGAATCTAACGACACTAAATGGGATATTCCATATCAACTTACCCTCAATGATGATAGAGTAAACATTGCTCAACTGGATGCACGCGTTCAACGTCTCGCGGCTACGGTTGGTCAACCTATTCCTTTGACTTTTATCATTGGTAAAACAGAGAACAAACCCGGAGGACAATATAATGATACATTACAAATATCTATTGAACCTCAACTTTCACAGCAGCCCTAAATATACAATTGTATAAATATTAAGACATGTAACATAATTATATAATAATACAACATGATATAATCAAAATATGAACTATCAGTTTCGGAATAAGCTATGTATGACCATAAAAATAATTTAAAACACATACTCCTAATTGGTGACAACTGCATTAACAACCAGTTTATACAACGAGAAATAGAAAAATACAGTGATTTTTCTTTTAATAGAGAATGTATTTTTGGTATTGAGCACTCACATAATCATAAAAAATTTGATGTCGTTCTCATTAACTACTTACTCTTGAGCGATATCAATGATATCAACATCACCATATCAAAACTAGAGCCAAGTAAATGGGTGATTTATGATGTCCCTGAAGATATTACAGGACAAAGTATTGCTGTTATGCAGTTATTCAATGTATTTAATTTAAAAGGGATAATTTATCAAAATGCACCTATTGAGCACCTTACACGTTGTTTGAAAACGGTATGTGACGACGATTTGTGGCTACCGAGAAAGTTAATGTCACATATTTTATCTAACGCACGCTCGTATACTGTCAAGTCGGAGGAAATACTGTCTGGCCTAACCAAAAGAGAGATTCAAATATTTAAACGAGTCATTAGAGGAGATTCAAATTTAGAAATATCAAGCGACCTATTTATTTCAGAAAGTACGGTAAAAACGCACATATACAATATCTATAAAAAAATCAACGTTACCAATCGAAAAGATGCAATAAAAAAAGCAAGTATTACCAAAATCTTATAATGAACACACAACAAAAAGCAAAATTTAAAACATGGCTATAAATATTGAAAATATATGTCCACCATTAGATACTCATTTCTAAACCTATTGGTATCAATCGCGTTTTTTGGTTTATACTTCCATGTATAAAAAGAACTGATACCGACATTCATTACAAAGAAAAGTATTGTTATTGAGTAGTATTTTCTTAACCACATTCACCCCTAGTGACATAATAACTAAAACTTATAGAGGTGTCCGGAACTATTAGACCATTACACAAATAGGAATGGGCTTAACCAATCGACCATAATCTAAATCATCTTACGTTAATACACCTCCTACCGATGCCGCTGATTGCAGCCTAAATAACAAACGCTGAATTATTAATTTTCAGCCCCTTTACTGCATTTATATTATGAATATTATTCTGTTTTTCCCTACTCGACCAAGAAGGAAATCAGGTGCACAAATGGGAAAAACAACCTCTGTCATTAATAATAATTTTTCTAAACCTTCCCATTCTCTTTTTCCATAAAAGACACAAATATCGATACTTTCAGCAAAGTAATCAACCGTTCTAATCTTCGTATCTAGCCGGAGATCCCATTCTGGATGCGATGCTTGAAAAGCATCAATAACCACTTAGCAGAAAAAGCAAGGCTAAAGGCTACCGTTAAAATAGGATTAATCTTTATCAGTTTCAATAAGTTTAGTCCTTGTAATAAAATTTCAAATCCATGCGTAATATCCGGCAAAACTTGCAGTGCCCCCTTAGTCAATACTAAACGATATGCACCAGAAGAACGTCGTTTAATCAGAAGTAGGGTAAAGGCGTTTTATGACAAAATTATTGATGGGTTATGACGGTTTTATTGCGCGTATATAAATAAAAAGATAGGCGTTAATCCCATAATAAAAACATTCATTAAGGTGATAATTCTTTCTTTATGGTTTATCTGATATAAACCTTAGTCATTATTTCAGTCTGTATTGATTCATCTAACGTAGATATCAAGGAAAATTATGTTAAAACAAACTCTATTATGTTTATTTTTGAGTTCATTATTTATAACAAACGGTTGCGCTGAGCTTAAAGATGCGGGTAAAACCATTGGACACACTACACGAGATGTAACCACTGCAATTGGCCACGCTTCACGTGATGCAGCCAAATCAGTTAAAGCAGAATTAGATAAAGGAGAATGGGCGAATGAACCATAATTCCTCTCATAGCTCAATTTAGAAAAAAATTTAACCTTAACAACCTATCCTTTAGATAAAAGATTGAGAATAGTGCCAACATCAGTACAATGCCAAAATCAACAACGTTGTAAACCATTCAATTTTGCATTTATACAAAGGCCTGTTACGTGGATAAACATGAAGAAGTTTTAGTCGCTATTCGTCAGATAATTCGAGCTATCGATTTACAATCGAAAAAACTGAATAAAGAATATGGATTAACGGGTCCTCAACTCATTTTAATGCGTGCGATTCAAAGTATGCATAACGTAACGATCAAAGAGCTATCAAATCATACCAATGTAAGCCAAGCAACCACTACTACTATCATTGACCGCTTAGAACATAATGGGTACGTTCAGCGCATTAGAAGTGAATCTGATCGCCGTAAGGTTCATGCGCATTTAACAGAGAGAGGGGAAGAACTCCTCAATAATGCGCCCCTTTCTTTGCAAGATAATTTTGTCAACAAATTCCACAAGTTAGAGCCATGGGAACAAAGCTTGCTATTATCTTCAATGCAGCGTGTATCTTCTATGATGAATGCAGAAGACATTGATGCCGCACCGGTTCTACAACTCGAAAGCATTGCAAAGATTTAAACCTTT
>JAAGZR010000131.1 GCA_024206155.1 Aliivibrio sp. | reverse complement strand
CGTTAAAGCTGATAACGGTGACGCTTGGGTAGAGGCGCAAGGTCAAAAAATGGCTGCTCCTCAAGTATCTGCTGAAATTCTTAAGAAAATGAAGAAAACAGCGGAAGACTTCCTAGGCGAAGAAGTGACAGGCGCAGTTGTCACTGTACCGGCTTACTTTAACGATGCTCAACGTCAAGCAACGAAAGATGCTGGTCGTATCGCAGGTCTTGATGTTAAACGTATCATCAACGAACCAACAGCAGCAGCATTAGCTTACGGTCTAGACAAAAAAGGCGGCGATCGCACTATCGCAGTATACGATCTTGGTGGTGGTACATTCGATATTTCTATCATTGAAATCGACAACGTTGATGGCGAGCAAACGTTCGAAGTTCTTGCGACAAACGGCGACACTCACCTAGGTGGTGAAGATTTCGATAACCGCATGATCAACTACTTAGTCGATGAGTTTAAGAAAGAGCAAGGCATCGATCTTAAAACTGATCCTCTTGCTATGCAACGTGTTAAAGAAGCAGCAGAAAAAGCGAAGATTGAACTGTCTTCAGCTCAACAAACTGACGTAAACCTTCCTTACGTTACTGCTGATGCAACGGGTCCTAAGCACATGAACGTTAAAGTGACGCGTGCAAAACTGGAATCTCTAGTTGAAGACCTAGTAATTCGTACGCTTGAACCACTTAAAGTAGCTCTAGCAGATGCTGATTTATCAGTAAGCGAAATCACTGACGTAATCCTAGTTGGTGGTCAAACACGTATGCCTATGGTTCAAGCTAAAGTAGCTGAATTCTTCGGTAAAGAAGCACGTCGTGACGTGAACCCTGATGAAGCAGTCGCAATGGGTGCTGCAGTTCAAGGTGGTGTATTAGCAGGTGACGTTAAAGACGTTCTACTACTAGATGTTACTCCTCTGTCTTTCGGTATCGAAACGATGGGTGGTGTAATGACTAAGCTAATCGAGAAGAACACAACAATCCCAACGAAAGCGGATCAAACGTTCTCTACTGCTGAAGACAACCAAAGTGCGGTAACTATCCACGTACTTCAAGGTGAGCGTAAGCAAGCAAGTTACAACAAATCTCTAGGTCAATTTAACCTAGAAGGCATCCAAGCAGCACCTCGTGGCATGCCACAAATCGAAGTAACATTCGACCTAGATGCTGATGGTATCCTAAACGTATCTGCAAAAGATAAATCGACTGGTAAAGAGCAAAAGATCACAATCCAAGCTTCAGGTGGTCTAACAGACGAAGAAATCGAAGCAATGGTACAAGAAGCTGAAGCAAACAAAGACGCGGACAAAAAGTTCGAAGAGTTAGTAACAGCACGTAACCAAGCGGATCAAATGATCCACGGTACGAAAAAACAAATCGAAGAAGCAGGCGATGCACTTCCAGCTGACGAGAAAGAAAAAATCGAAGCAGCAATTACAGCACTAGAAGGCGTTAAGTCAGGTGATGATAAAGAAGCAATCGATGCGAAAACTCAAGAGCTAATGCAAGCAGCACAAAAGCTAATGGAAATCGCTCAACAGAAAGCTCAAGCACAACAAGGTGCTGAAGCGGGTGAGCAACCTAAGCAAGATGATGATGTAGTAGACGCTGAGTTCGAAGAAGTAAAAGACAAGTAATTTCTTGTCGCTAGAAGGGTTAATTCCTGCGTTAAAAGTACTCATTTGCGTTCGCGCTTTTGTTTGCTAAGAAATGGCGTGCTTTTGCCTTGGACTTAACACTTCTAGCTTAAAGAAATCATTGCCTTAGTCATTTAAGAAAAGAGCAAAAGCCTTATATCTTGAATGCTTCGAATGAAAAAATATATTGCGGGCGTTGGAGTTTTCTCTACCGCCCGCAAATTTGTAATTAGGTCAATCTAGATAATCACTTTCGGTTTGTGCTGATCCTAATTATCTAGATTGAACTCATACTAATGGTGTCACTGCCAGCAGTATCAAAAGAATTGGTGACCAAAGCATGTCTAAACGTGATTTTTATGAAGTATTGGGTGTAAGCCGCGATGCTTCAGAGCGTGATATTAAGAAAGCCTATAAACGTCTAGCGATGAAATTCCACCCTGACCGTAATCAGGGTGATGAAACCGCGCCAGAAAAGTTTAAAGAAGTAAAAGTAGCGTATGAGATCTTAACGGATGCTCAAAAACGTTCAGCTTATGATCAATACGGTCATGCAGCCTTTGAACAAGGTGGTATGGGCGGTGGCGGCTTCGGTGGCGGTCAAGGTGACTTTGGTGATATCTTTGGCGATGTGTTTGGTGACATCTTTGGTGGCGGCCGTCGTGGCGGTGGTCAACAACGTGCACAACGCGGTTCAGATTTACGTTACAACATGGAACTTACTCTAGAAGAAGCGGTTCGTGGTTGTGATAAAGATATTGAAGTACCAACATTAGTGTCTTGTGAACCATGTGAAGGTACTGGCGCTAAGAAAGGTACCTCTGCATCAACGTGTAACACTTGTCATGGTCATGGCCAAGTTCAAATGCGTCAAGGTTTCTTTGCTGTACAGCAGGCTTGTCCTACATGTCATGGTAAAGGCAAGATCATTAAAGATCCATGTAACTCTTGTCATGGTGAAGGTCGAGTTCAAAAAACGAAAACACTTAATGTTAAGATCCCATCGGGTGTTGATACTGGCGATCGCATTCGTTTATCTGGCGAAGGTGAAGCGGGAGAGCACGGTGCGCCAGCAGGCGATTTATACGTTCAAGTGCATGTAAAAGAGCACAACATTTTTGAGCGTGACGGCAACAACTTATACTGTGAAGTGCCTGTAAGTTTTACGATGGCAGCATTAGGTGGCGAAGTTGAAGTTCCTACTCTTGATGGTCGTGTAAGCCTAAAAGTACCACTAGAAACACAGACGGGTCGTATGTTCCGTATGCGTGGTAAAGGTGTGAAAGGCGTGCGTACCCACAGCGCAGGTGACTTAATCGTTAAACTGATTGTTGAGACTCCAGTTAAACTGACTAAGCGTCAAAAAGAGCTTCTTCAAGAGTTCCAAGAATCTTTTGATGGGAAAGATGCGAAAAAGCACAACCCGAAATCTGAAGGTTTCTTATCAGGTGTAAAAAACTTTTTTGATGATTTAACTAAATAAGTTTATTGATCAACGAATAAATTGAAACCTAATGATAATAATCTCATATCATTAGGTTTTTTTATGCCAAAAAAATGAGAAGGTACGTTTTATTGACACCTTTTTAACCGTTATTCATACACCTTGTTTATTATGTAACCAATAATATTTTTAGCTTCTTAATAAATGAGAGAGTCGAGATGGTATTATTTAAACAGATGTTATCGCTATTTATTGTTTTACTGCTTAGTTTAACTTCTGCCAGTGCAGAAATAATGCAGGGTGAAAAAACAGTACCAAGCTTCAAGCAGGATGCGGCGTCTATTCGTTATACTTATGAAACTCAACTCTATACTCTATCGGCATTTAAAGCTGGCCACTATGGTTTACGAATGTATCGTCAAACGCTGGACCCTAAATATTCAGCGGCGGTTTGGTCTGATATGGCGCGAGTGGCAAGTCGACTTAATCAATTCTCTTCGGAAGTTCATACGCCCGAACAAATAGATATCTATGCTCAAAAGCGATTAAGTAGCTATGTTGATGACACAGACATTCGTAGTACTTTACGTTACCAAGCGACAAAAAATATGCCTGAGTATTTCTATCTTGGTGTGGATTTACTTGGCTCAATGGCTCGTGCTAATGAATATGGTTTAAAGCATCGTAACGATAAACAGTTGCGAGAAATTATCCGTCGTTATGATTTTAAAAAATACGCGACTGATGAAGCGATGATTAAAGCATGGGCAGCTCAGCTAGCGAACCAAGTTTATTGGTTACGTCAATTAGGTGAGCAGGATGTGGTTGATGAGTTTGTTGAAGCATTCAAATTAGCCTACCCAGATAATAAAGATGCAGCGCTTTCTAAGCAGCAGTATGGCAATAAAATCTATGGTTTAACGCATATTTTATTAGCCGACTCTCAATATTATCAATACCCCCTAAAAGAGTCTGATCATCAATGGATATATGATTATCTGCGTAATAATATTGATACTATTTTAGAAAGAGCCAAAGAAGACATTATTTCAGAAGTAGGAATTACCTTCTTATTAGCAGGGTTAGAAAACGATCCTGTGGTGTATAAAACGCAAAAACATATCCAAGATGCGATTAACCGTGAGAAGAACATGGTGCCATCAACATCAAACAGTACAGATTTAACCGATGGTGAGCATCGTAATGTATTAGCGATAATGTTACTTGATTGGCAAACACCACATGCCGCACCGACGATTCAAAATGAACCAAAGGTATTTAAAAGCAAGCCGTATGGTCTTGTGAAAAAATAAGCGAGCCTCTTTAATCCTGCAAGTCAGATATAAGAATGCCCAGAGATAGTGATATCGCTGGGCATTTTTATTTGAATCAGATTAGGTGATTAGAGATTATTACGCTAGGCCTTGAAGCTTAACGAATTTTTCTAATAACTCTTCATCTGTTTCTACGTTGTTTGGATCTGAAATAACGCAGTTACTGATAGGGCAAACTGATTGACACGTTGGCGCATCATAGTGGCCTTTACATTCAGTACAAAGGTCTGGATTAATTTCGTAAATCTCATCACCCATGCTGATTGCTTCATTTGGGCATTCAGGTTCACACATGTCACAGTTAATGCATTTCTTATTGATCAATAACGCCATTACTTACTTGCCGTGTGGGTTACGAGTATCTTCACCCGTGTGTAAGTTACGCATTAGTAGACCGTATTCTAGATCAACGTTTGCAGGAACAGGAATGAATACAAAGTGACCGTTGCCTTTTGCTTCTTCAACAGCTTCACTCTTACGGTTTTCCATTACATCTAGAGTCAGTGTTAGGTTACCTTGCGGTGTCATGATCTCAACAGAGTCACCCACTAGGAATTTATTCTTAACATCAACTTCAGCTAAATCACCGCGACGTTTACCTGTGAACTCACCAACGAATTGTTGAGAATCAGAGATAGAATAGCCGTAATCGTAATTTTGGTATGTATCGTGTGTGTGACGACGTAGGAAACCTTCGGTGTAACCACGGTGAGCTAGGCTTTCTAGCGTACCCATTAGGCTTTCATCAAATGGTTTACCGGCAACGGCATCATCAATCGCTTTACGGTAAACTTGCGCAGTACGTGCGCAGTAGTAGAAAGACTTAGTACGACCTTCAATTTTAAGAGAGTGAACACCCATCTTAGTTAGTCGTTCTACGTGTTGGATAGCACGAAGATCTTTAGAGTTCATGATGTAAGTACCATGCTCGTCTTCAAATGCTGCCATTTTTTCTTCAGGGCGGTGTGCTTCAGAAAGAAGAACCACTTCGTCCGTTGGCTTGCCTAACCCTAGTGTGTTGTCTGGGCGCTCGTTTTGAACTTCCACATCTTGGATCTCAACACCTGTAGGATTAGCTTCAACGATTTGGCCATTTTCGTCTTCTTTAGCTTCTTCCGCTTTGTATTCCCAACGACATGCATTAGTACATGTACCTTGGTTTGGGTCACGCTTGTTCATGTAACCAGAAAGCAGGCAGCGACCAGAGTACGCCATGCATAATGCACCGTGTACAAAAATTTCTAGTTCTGTATCAGGACAGTG
>JAAGZR010000130.1 GCA_024206155.1 Aliivibrio sp. | reverse complement strand
TTTTCTTTTTTGGGTGATGCGTTTGCCAAAGAAGATATTTGGCCAACATCATTACCAGAAACTTCAGCGGTTCCTTTTCTATTTTCGTCTGAAAGCTTGGGGACTACCATAGGCGCTGCTGCGGTAATGAAAGGAGTAGGCCAACCTCAAGCGACATTATTTACAGCGGGACTTTATTCAAGTAAAGGCTCTTATATGACGCACTTGTCTGCAAATAATTTTCAAGTTGAGCATTCATGGTTAGTTGGGGTTAATGCGTATAATGCTAATTTCAAAGAGATGGATTACCACCTAGGCTCTGCCGGTAGTAATAACTCCAATGTGAATGACGAAGTGTTTACCGACAGTATCGAAGCACAATATCATTTAACGGCTAATTACATTTTATCTATTGGTAATGCTAAAACGATTGGAGCGAGAGCGGCCTATCTTCCTGAACGAAAAATAAATGGGTTTAATCCATTAGAAAGTGGAGTGTCGAGCATTGAGTTTAGCCCTTTCTATTACTCTCGAAAATTGCTGGATGTTACAAATTGGAATGAGCCTGACTCTAATTGGGGCATGAAAGTTAATTTTGATTGGGACAATCGAAATAGCGTAAGAAACACCACACATGGCTCACGCACTGAATTGGATTTTACCTATTCCCCACAAACGGGTGAACAAGAAGAGTGGTGGACATGGGAGTTCCAACAAAGTGCCTTTTTTGATCTAGGCAATCTCGGTGAGATTATTAATAAGCAAGTATTGGCACTGGATTTCTATATTGCTGATACACCAAGTTGGCAAGGTGGAGCACATCAACCTCCTGAATACGCTGGTATAAAGCTTGGTGGCTTATATCGATTGCGCAGCTACAGTAGTGGGCGTTTTCATGGCCGCTCGGCCATTAATTACTCTGTAGAATATCGAGTGATGCCTGATTGGCAACCGCTAGAAGGTTGGCCTATCTTTAATCTTTATGATGTGCCTTGGTGGCAATGGGTTATTTTTGCTGATGCCGGGCGAGTTGCTGATGAATTTTTACTCTCAACATTGCATGAAGACATAAAGTGGAGTGCAGGTGGAGCAATACGTTTTCAAGTTGAAGGTATTGTTGTTCGAACTGAGATGTCAAAAGGCAGTGAAGAAAGTTTATTTAGAGTGATGATCAACCAACCATTTTAATATTTTAGTAAGAAAAATGATCTCAACACTAGTGTTCAGTAGTTCTGATAGAGATAATGTTTACTACTAGAAGTTTTAATGTGACCTAACTCAAAAAGGGTGAGCGTAGTTTTGGTCATAATACCTAAATATAAAGCTCACTAAATAATACCGAGCACCAAATTTTAGATTCGTATAAACGGGGCGTTCATTAATTTTTTTTTGAACCATTAAGTATATTACACGGGATATTTTTACCATGTTAAAAAACATCAACCCAACAGAAACTCAAGCTTGGGCAGACTTAACTGCACACTTTGAAACAGCACAAGATTTTAGCCTATCTAATCTATTCGCTGCAGATGCACAACGTTTTGATAAATTTTCAACGACGTTTGGTCAAGACATTCTAGTGGATTTCTCTAAAAACTTAGTTACCGAAGAAACAATGGAAAAATTGTTCGCACTAGCAGAGCAAACAGAGTTGTCTTCAGCAATGAAAGCGATGTTTAACGGTGAGAAAATCAACAAAACAGAAGACCGTTCAGTTTTACATATCGCACTTCGTAACCGTAGCAATACGCCAATCATGGTTGATGGTGAAGATGTAATGCCTGCAGTAAATGCAGTATTAGAAAAAATGAAAGGCTTCACAGAGCGTCTAATTTCTGGTGAGTGGAAAGGTTACACTGGTAAAGAAATTACGGATATCGTAAACATCGGTATCGGCGGTTCAGATCTTGGCCCTTACATGGTTTCTGAAGCGTTAGCACCATACAAAACACGTTTAAACATGCACTTTGTTTCAAACGTAGATGGTACACACATTGTTGAAACATTGAAGCCATTAAACCCTGAAACTACGTTATTCTTAATCGCATCTAAAACATTCACAACACAAGAAACAATGACAAATGCACACAGTGCTCGTGATTGGTTCCTTGCTGAAGCTGGCGATCAAGCGCATGTTGCTAAGCACTTTGCTGCACTATCAACAAATGCACAGTCTGTTTCTGAGTTTGGTATTGATACTGATAACATGTTTGAATTCTGGGATTGGGTTGGTGGTCGTTACTCTTTATGGTCAGCAATCGGTCTTTCAATTGCGCTAGCGGTTGGTTTTGATAACTTTGTTGAGCTTCTTGAAGGTGCTCATGAAGTGGATAACCATTTCGCTAATACTGATCTTAAAAATAACGTACCAGTTATCTTGGCGTTAATCGGTCTATGGTATAACAACTTCCATGGTGCAGAATCAGAATCAATTCTCCCATACGATCAATACCTACACCGATTTGCTGCGTACTTCCAGCAAGGTAATATGGAATCAAATGGTAAATGTGTAGACCGTAATGGTAACTCTGTAGATTACCAAACGGGTCCAATCATTTGGGGTGAACCAGGTACAAATGGTCAACACGCGTTCTACCAGTTGATTCACCAAGGTACAAAATTAATTCCTTGTGACTTTATTGCGCCGGCAATCAGCCACAATCAAGTGGGTGATCATCATCAGAAACTGATGTCTAACTTCTTTGCTCAAACAGAAGCATTGGCTTTTGGTAAAACAGAAGAGACCGTTCGTGCAGAATTTGCAGCAGCTGGTAAAACTGAAGCAGAAATGGCAGAGTTAGTGGCATTTAAGGTGTTTGAAGGTAACCGCCCAACAAATTCAATTCTTGTTAAGCAAGTAACGCCTAAATCGCTAGGTAATTTGATTGCAATGTACGAGCACAAAATTTTCGTACAAGGCGTGATTTGGAATATCTTCAGCTTTGACCAATGGGGCGTAGAGCTTGGTAAGCAACTGGCTAACCAAATTCTTCCTGAGTTAGCGGATGATAAAGCAGTAACGTCTCACGATAGCTCAACTAACGGTTTAATTAACGCATTTAAAGCATACAAAGCTTAGTTATTAATAATAAAAAAGAGCTGACTTCGGTCGGCTCTTTTGTATTTATACCAATCCACATAAATATTTGATCATTCTTGCTTGTTAAAATCGATTATAGCTGCGTTATACTTTTCTATTGCAAAAATCAGGTGTAATTAGAGCTACTAGTTACTGCAATTTATGCCTTGCTCTAATCGATTTTTCCTACGCAATTATCTGGTCAACTACTTATCCGGATTGGTATTATTTATCGATATTACAGGTAATAAAAAAGGCTGATACCTAAATATCAACCTCTATCATTTCCTGAATCCTAACTCTTGCTTCTGCTCTTATAGAAGCGCAGCGTTCTAGTCTCTAGTCTCTAGTCTCTGTTACTCAAAACAGATCTCAATAAACGCATTACCCCATTCAGAAGTAAATGGCATGATAATAATCGCACCATCGCATTTATGAGTAATAGTATGGCCTTTACCAGAAACAACCATAGGGGTCGCCATACTAAATTCAAAACCACTTTCAGAAAGAATACGCTTAGCACCACCAGTAACCATATTAGTGATTTCACCGACCATATCAGTGACTTCTTCATTGATACTATTTGGGCGCTCACCCAACATATTTTGCATAATTTGCAGTGCGAGTTGCTCGTCAAACGTAATCGACATCGATCCTTTACTTTGTGGGGCTACCATTCCAATCAAACCTGAAACATCACCACGAGCGATTTCATCTTTTTTAATACGAGGTTTTTGTGGTTTTAAATCCATTGAAGCCATCGTTTTAAGTACATTCAGTAGTGAAGCTAAGAATGGGTTTACAAATTCAGCGCGCATGGTAAATAATGTCCTTTAAATTAATTTTTATTATCGCTAGTTAAACAGGCTTTGCAGGTACCATGAGTTTCGACAATATGATTCTCAACAGAAAAACCAATTTGTTCAGCATGCTTGGTTAGCTGCTCTGTGATTTTAATATCATGGAACTCTACAACATCATCGCAAGTGCGACAGATGAATAATTGTGAAAAATGAGCATGTTCACCAATAACACAACAAGAAATATAACTATTTATTGATTCGACCTTATGAACAAAACCTTGAGTCACTAAAAAATCTAAAGCACGATAAATTGTTGGTGGTTTTGCCTGAGGTTCTATTTTCTTTAATTGCTCTAAAAGATCATAAGCACTTATTGCCCCCTGGTGAGAGACAATGAGCTCTAAAACTGTTAATCGCTGTGGTGTAAGTCTTGCCCCACGTTGTTGGCATAATAGCTCAACTTTTTGTTTTTGCGTATGATTCAAGGATTATGTGTCTTATTTTCTGAACAGACCAATGAGTTTATCATAAGTTATCGGTTATTTTAGTGACTATTTTTCAGAATGTCATTTCATTTATGAGCATTATTATCGTGGTAATAGGTTGGCTGTTTCTATTCCGATCATGTTAGAATTGCGGCATTGATCACTGAACGAATTTATTTATGAGCTTTTACCCATTACAACGCTTTTCCGTTGCCCCAATGCTGGATTGGACAGATCGTCACTGCCGTTATTTTCATCGTCAATTATCTGAGCATGCGCTTTTATATACAGAGATGGTGACCACTGGCGCTATCATCCATGGTAAAGGTGATTTTCTTGCATATAACGAAGAAGAGCATCCG
>JAAGZR010000750.1 GCA_024206155.1 Aliivibrio sp. | reverse complement strand
CTGTCGTCTCAGTGATGGATGCCGCGAAAGGGGCGGGAATTAAAGGCATTGCATTAGCGACGGAAGCACAATAATGCTTCGTAGCCTGTTTGCATTTATGTTGGCGATAGTTCTTACGCTTGCTTTGTTCAGTTTTATGGCTTGGATGACCATTCAACCTAAAAACACCATTGCAGAAAGTGAGAGTTTACAGTTTGATGTTGTGATGGCTGAGCCTGAATCGCAAAGCCAACGTCGTATTCGTCAATTGCCAGAGCCACCTAAAACCCCTAACGTGCCCGAGTTACAATCAAGTTTGTCGTCGCAGGTTGCAAAAGTGAATGCACCAGAAGAGACATCAATGCCATCAATAGAGTTGGGAGAGATAGGGTTGAATGTTGCGGTTTCTTTACCTTCATTTGAGGGCTTAGGACAAAACCAGCAAGCGATGCCACTCTACCGAGTTGAGCCAAAATACCCATCACGAGCACTAAAACGTAAAATGGAAGGGTATGTTATTTTACGCTTTACCATTGATGAACAGGGTAGGCCAACGGACATCGAAAGCATTGAAGCCGAGCCTAGTCGTATGTTTGTTCGACCTGCTATTCAAGCATTAAAGCAATGGAAATATCAGCCTAAATTAATCAAAGGAAAGGCGATAACTCAACCAGGCCAAACGGTACGGTTGGAGTATCGATTAAGCCAATGAAGCGTTTTATTCACCTATGTATTCGTTATGCCAATTATGGAATGGTTATAAGTGTGTTGCTTATTGTCGGGCAGTTACATGCAGCAGAACTGAGTCATTATAATGCTAAGAAAATTCAATATGCT
>JAAGZR010000749.1 GCA_024206155.1 Aliivibrio sp. | reverse complement strand
TCAAAACGAAAGTGTAAAAACTGCGGCGAAAGAGTTAGAGATTATATAGTTTTAAATAATACTGCTTTCTGTAGTTTTGAATCTGCTGTTGAGTACGCTTCAAAGAATAAGCATAAAGGCGCTGAGATAGCCCGTAAGGAGAAAAAGAAAAAAGACGTTAAGCGCAAGAAAGAATTAAAAAGCGCTAGCGATTACATCAAAGAAGCTCAAGCCGCTGTTAACAAATACATTAGATTAAGAGATAGAAACAAACCTTGCGTTAGTTGTGGGTCAAATCCAAAACAAAAACATGGCGGTTCGTTTGACGCTGGGCATTATCGCTCTAGGGGGTCAGCAAGCCACCTACGCTTTAATATTTTGAACATTCACAAGCAATGCGTTAAATGCAACAGGTTTAACTCTGGGAATGCTGTAGATTACCGAATAGAGCTTATTAAGCGCATAGGTGAGGATAATGTAATTAGTCTTGAAAATAACAATAACCCTCGAAAGTTTTCTATTGAATACCTTCAAAGGGTTAAGGCTATCTTTAACAAAAGAGCTAGGTTTTATAGTAAGCGCGAATAGATAACTAGACGCGCTGTTGTTTTAACTAGGTGTATTTGTTGCTGTTCCCGCTCCATCTCTCCATTGCCCGTTAGGATTGGCTGTTATAGAGTAAACAGGCTTGTTAGTCGTTGAGTTATAGACTTCTTTCCCTAGCCATTTGTTTTGTGTGTTTATAGGGTCGCTTATGTCGTTTAGCTCAATGTCGGTTCTAATTTGACCCATAGGTAAAAACCTAGAAGGCAAAACCCCAAATAGCGTAGTTAAGCTGCCTACAGTGGGGCAATTAATGTCGTTAAGTTTAACCAAGGAAGGCCCAGAATTTGAGAAAGTTCTGACCCCGTAAAAATAATTATCCATAGTGTTGGTTGCATCGACATAGAATTCATCAACAAACTGACCTATACCTATTCCTAGTTGGTAGCTAGATGCTGGGGTCCCTAAATCTCTGAACCTATTTCCTCCAACATGAGCGCCAACTATAGATCCATCAGAATTGCTACCTACAAATCCTATAGCTCCATCAACTATAGGGCTAGCCTTCATCCACGTTTGTCCGTAGTTGTTGAAGCAATCAATATCTTCTATACCACCTTCAAACCCATGAAAGATAATAGCATTGTCCCACGATCTAGACTCATTTGTACTTACTAGCTCATTATCATTAACGGTAATACTTTTAGCTGTGGCGCGGGAAGTCTGCCACTGGTTAGAAACATAAATACCCACCATATTCCCCACGTTTAATCCTGCTACCAGCCTGTTGTGATGTACGTTTATTAACTCACAAGGCCCATTTTGATTGGCTGTGTTAAAACCTCTAGTATCTACTCGTATGGCGGAAAGCTCCCCTCCTGCTGCATTAGAGCCAGCTTGTGCGTCAAGTATATTGTTGTGAGCTATTTCTATATTTGTTGCAGAATTGCACCTTATGACAGACCCATAAGAATAAAAACCCTTAAAGGTGTTGTATACCACTTTTCCATGCTCGTTCCTTAGACCTCCGTTTTCTTGTTGTGACTGTATATTTACGCCCCCGCCCCAATAAGCACCTTGAGGAATTCCAGTCTGATCACAGGTGCATAACTCAACATTAAAGTCTGTCACACCTGACTCTAAATTAAATGGATACCAAACATTATTTTTAGCGGTCACCATGTATGAACTAAATTTATTGCAATTCCTAATAAAATAAGCCGCCCCGCTAGAATTCTCCATAACACTATGATCTAAAATAACGTTATCGACATTATTAGTATAAATGCAATGGCCTGTAAGTATATTACCAGATCCGTCCAGGCCGTCTGAGTATAAAAAATCGACTATATGCATCTTGGCAGTAAAGTTTTTATACTTAGTGGCTCCTGATGTTTGCCCTGCATAAATAGCGTAACTATTACCCGTTGTTGTAAAGTTGCCACCAGTTGCCACCACGGAAAACTCTATGTCTACGTTGTCAGTCTCAAAAGCTAAAACTCTACCGCCAGTGCTAGGCAAGTCAGGGAAAACAACAAACGAATTACCGGGCTTGTACGTCCAAGGCGATGTTACCAGTATTTCTTTGGTTACTCTTGCCGTCCCTGCGTCACTTGCTGGCGAGTCTGTGCCGTTCGCCCATGCTATGAACGCATTAGAATCATCAGCAACGCCATCAAGGACCAAGCCCCACGCCCTAGCCCCTTGCTTTTCTGTCTCAGACATAACAAGCGCCAAAGTAGGAACGCCAGTACAAGCAACAATATTATAGGTGTTAGGCGTTACTGTAGAAGCTAGAACAACATTCCACATACCACCGCCGCCGTTGCCCGTAGTGCGCTCTTTGAGTGATATCTGATCGCCGTTAGCTAACTTAGTGCTTGCTACTGCGTCTGATAACTCATCAAAGTATCTAACATAGTCTTCATTAATGTAGCCCGTATCTCTTATTGCGCTTATGTAAGTGCCGCTAGGGTAGCTATTTGTTAACGTGACTTGATTTAATGATTGATTGTAAGAGTAATTGACGCTCTCTAGTATTCTGCCGTTGTCTGCACCAGTACCGTTAATGTAAAAGCTTGCGCCCTCTGTGTTTACAGTGAATTGAACTAATACTTGACCGCTAGTTAATTGAATTGTCTCTATTGCGCTCGAGCCGCTACCGCCGCCCGCTGCGTCTGTAATTAGCTCGTTTTCTATTTTTACTTGTGTCGGCAAACCTTGGTCAATAACAATGTCATAAATACCGTTGGCAACTTTAAAAGAGTAATTCCCCTCGTTATCAGCGTTGATAGGGTTGGTTATGGCTTGCTCGGCTGAGTTGAATAGCTCGGCCTTTGTTACTGTTCCCACTTCGTACACTGTTACTGGTTTGCCTGCGCCAGCGTTGCCCGTAGCTGTTGTGTCAAACTTTATGACTATCGAATTATTATACGTTCTCATTTCTTAAACTCCGCGCTCAAAATCAAATGTTACATTAATGTCTTTGGTTGTTTCTAAGTTGCCGTTGCCTGTG
>JAAGZR010000748.1 GCA_024206155.1 Aliivibrio sp. | reverse complement strand
GTGTTCTATATATACTACCACTTTGTTCTAAAGTTATATAAATCAATGCTGTAAAACATACATCCAGTGAGCAGATTCATGATCTACGACAAATTTTCGCTTTATGGACAAATTCAAACTCAAGCTCATGATCTATTTACTTTGGCACTTAAAAGGTACAAAAAACGCCAAGCAACTGATGTCGACTTGGCGCTTAATCAATTGATAATTTAAAAACTTGAATCAGGCTGTTTTAAGAACTCAATTTCTTCATCGGTTGACACTCTACCCAAAATGGCATTTCTGTGTGGGTAGCGGCCAAAACGATCAATAATTGCTTTATGTTTATGCTCAAACTCCAAATTGTATGGGTTTCCTAGCTTCTCATATAACACTACCGCCTCAACATGCATCTTCTTCGATTCGCTGTGCATAAATGGTAAATACATAAAACCGCGCTCAGTTTGAGATAACTCAGCATCAAAGCCTTTTGATATAGCAAATTGGGCAAGCGCCAAGCCGAGAGTATCATTCGCAAATGAGTCAGGCGTATCACGATAAATATTACGAGAGAACTGATCAATCAGGATAATTTCAGCAAGACTTCCCAATGCCGTTGTACGCCATTCAGAGAGTTCTCCTGCCTTTGCTTGTTGGTGCAATGAGCTAAAACGAGCCTTAATGGTTGCGTCTAGCGCTTCGTCTTTTTGCCACCACTGCGGCGGCTCAAGCTCGTTAAACCAGAAACTTATGACGTCTTGATACATATTATTCTCCTTTTATGCTCATACTTGTATATCAACATAGCACGTAATTCAAATCTATATAATTTGCATTCTCTATATCTACAAAAAACGCCATCACAGTGGATGGCGTTTTCTTATATTTATCAAACTAGACTATTACTTCTCTTTTGATTTATTTTTGTTTCGCTCTAGCTTGCCTTCCCAGTACGTTGCACCTTTGATACCCAATTTTACTGGATCAAACGTGTAGTTGGTTACACCACGTTTTTGCTGGTCTTCATAATCTTTTAGCGCTTTTAGTGCTGGCTTAGATATAAAGAAGATAATCAAAATACCTATGATGTTTAACCATGCCATTAAGCCTACGCCTATATCACCCATTGCCCATGCAAGGTTTGCAGTTTTGATGGTGCCGTAGAATACCGCTGACATTAGAACGACTTTAAGAACAAACATCATGCCATCGATTTTTAGAGTTCGACGGATATAGGCGATGTTTGTTTCTGCAATATAGTAGTAAGCAAGAATAGTAGTAAAAGCAAAGAAGAACAATGCAAAGGCAATAAAGATTTTACCAATACCCGGCAGTGTGCTTTCAATCGCCATTTGCGTGAACATAGGGCCATTAGCGCCAACGGTTGCTGCAAGGTTCTGTACTAAGAATACCTCTTCACCACTGCCGTGAACGTTATAAGCACCAGTGATTAGGATCATAAACGCGGTAGCAGAACAAACCAATAACGTATCAATGTAGATAGAGAAAGATTGAACCAAACCTTGTTGCGATGGATGATCAACACTTGCTGCGGCGGCGGCATGAGGACCTGTACCTTGACCCGCTTCGTTTGAGTAAACACCACGCTTTACACCCCAACCAATCGCAGCACCAAAGCCAGCCATAGGGTTGAAAGCATCATCTATGATCATACCAAAGATAGTTGGTACTTGTGAGATGTTAAGTAGGATGATAATAAATGCAAGAATGATGTATGCCAATGCCATAAACGGCACCACAATTTGAGTAAAGTGAGCAATTCGTTTAACACCGCCAAAGATAATAAAACCAAGGATGATAGAAATAACGGAACCCGTTAAGATTTTCGCAAAACTAAATACCCCTAAGCCAGTATCAATCATTCCACCCGTACCAAATGCCGTTTCTACTGCATTTCCAATACTATTGGATTGCACACCCGGAAGTAATACACCGCAAGCAAAGATAGTCGCAATAGCAAAGAGCCACGCGTACCATTTTTGACCCATTGCTTTTTCAATGTAATAAGCCGGACCACCACGAAACTGACCTTCGTCTTCTTCTTTATAGATTTGCGCTAAAGTAGACTCAGCATATGCCGTTGCTGCGCCTAAAAAGGCAACTAACCACATCCAAAATATGGCTCCAGGACCACCAAAACCAATGGCTGCCGCAACCCCGGCAATGTTACCCGTACCGACACGACCAGAAAGTGATACTGCTAACGCTTGGAATGAGCTAATCCCTTTACTTGATTCTTTATTTGATACCAGCAAGCGACACATTTCTTTAAAGTGGCGAACTTGCACAAATCGAGTTTGTATAGAATAAAACAAACCAGAACCCAAGCAGAGATAAATCAGCACTGGGCTCCAAATTATGCCATTGAGAAAATCAACGATGCCTTGCATATAAAATCCTTTTTAGTTTATGAAGCTGGTTTTTTATTTAACCAACCATACAACAACACCTAACAACACGTTAACGATAACCTTTCTTAAAGATAAAAAAATGTGAATCAAAGCACTATATTTCAATTAATATTTACAAGAGCAATACAAAATGCCAATAATGTAAAAAATAACAATACTTTGTGTTAATGCCGAAGAGTTACTCTATTTTATCCAATTAGACAATTTTAGCCCCAGCAG
>JAAGZR010000747.1 GCA_024206155.1 Aliivibrio sp. | reverse complement strand
TTGGACGCTGCCAATTAGCAATACGGCGCTCTTTAGCTCGGCTGATATAAAGCTCATTCTCCGCAACATCTTTAGTCACTGTAGAACCAGCACCAACCGTTGCACCATTTGCTACGGTGATAGGCGCAATAAGCTGGCTATCAGAACCAACAAATACATCATCACCAATAATCGTCTTAAATTTATTAGCACCATCATAGTTACATGTGATCACACCGGCACCAACGTTTACGCGTTTACCAATTTCTGCATCACCAAGGTAAGTTAAATGGTTCGCTTTAGAACCTTCACCTAAACGAACATTCTTCACTTCAACAAAATTACCAACGTGAGCATCGTTACACAGTTCTGCTCCTGGGCGTAAGCGAGTAAATGGACCAACGGTACAATCTTCACCAACAATCGCACCTTCAATCACACTGTATGGGCGAATAACTGTATTATCATCAATCTCACAATCTTTAAGTACACAGCCCGCTCCGATAACGACGTTATCACCAATCGTCACGTTACCTTCAATGATCACGTTAGCATCGATCTCAATATCCATGCCGCATTGCAATGATCCTCTAAGATCAAAACGGCTAGGGTCGCGAAGCATAACGCCTTGCTCCAATAGCTTTTGTGCTTGTGCTGATTGAAATGCTCTTTCTAAACGAGCTAATTGAGCACGATCATTTACGCCTTCAACTTCAATAGGGCTTACTGGATGAACAGCTTCTACTGCACGACCTTCATCATGAGCTGCTGCAATAATATCGGTAAGGTAATATTCACCTTGAGCGTTTTCATTTTTAAGTGCCGCTAACCAACGTTTCAAATCACCGCCTGTCGCAACCATTACGCCGGTGTTAATTTCTTTAATTAACTTTTGTTCTTCCGTCGCATCTTTTTGCTCTACAATCGCAATCACAGGACCATTACGACGAATAATACGTCCATAGCCCATAGGGTTATCTAAGACAACGGTAAGTAGTGCAATACCACCTGTTGGTTGAGCTTCTAATAAATTCTCAACGGTTTCAGTACTAATAAGTGGAACATCACCATATAAGACTAATACTTTCTCATCATCAGCAAACTCTGGTGCCGCTTGATTTACAGCATGGCCAGTACCTAATTGTTCAGCTTGAAGTACCCATTGAACACACTCTTCACCCAATTCAGCTTTCATCTGATCACCACCGTGACCATAAACTAAATGAATGTTTTGAGCACCAAGACCCTCGCATGTATCAATTACATGCTTCGCCATTGGTTTACCCGCTAAAGTATGAAGTACTTTAGGTTTGTTTGAATACATGCGAGTGCCTTTACCCGCAGCTAAAATTACTGCACTGAATTTCATGAAAAGCCCATTCTATTATTATGCTAACTGGTATCGAACTAACCCTGTATCGATACCATTTACCTAGCTAGTGGAAATCAAAATACTAAATCCATTACTGACTACTGAGTTAAAT
>JAAGZR010000129.1 GCA_024206155.1 Aliivibrio sp. | reverse complement strand
GTAATTATCTAGGGTAGATCACTGTTCTCAGTTTTGCTTAAGTTAATGGCTTTAAAACCATAATTTTCATGGTAGATTAAATTTACTTATATGGACTAATTCTTATTCAGGAACAGGGGGAAACATGATTATTTATCTTCACGGCTTTGACTCAACAAGCCCTGGTAATCATGAGAAAGTGGTACAGCTTCAATTTATCGATGAAGATGTTCGTTTCATTAATTACAGCACTCTGCATCCTAAGCATGATATGCAGCACTTATTAAAAGAAGTGCATAAGGTTATTGAGCAAGCTGGCGATCCAAACCCAATTATTTGTGGTGTTGGTCTTGGTGGCTTTTGGGCTGAACGTATTGGCTTTTTATGTGGGATCCGTCAGGTTATTTTTAACCCTAACTTGCACCCAGAAGTGAATATGGAAGGACGTATTGATCGTCCTGAAGAGTATGCTGACATTGCTACTAAGTGCGTAGAAAAATTCCGCCAAAAGAATAAAGAACATTGCTTATGTATTTTATCTAAGAGCGATGAGATACGTAATAATGCAGAGACAGCAGTAGAGCTTGAGCCTTATTACCAAATTATTTGGGATGAAAATGAAACACATAAGTTCAAAAAGATCTCTCAGCATTTGCAGGTAATGAAAGCATTTAAAGAAGCAGAAACCTTAATCTAGTGCCTGTTTTGTAAATTGGATCTAGATATGAAAAAAAGATTGCAACATAATAAAAACCTCACGATATCGTGAGGTTTTTTTGATCTAAACCAAAGAAACAATCTCTCGTAACAAAATAATACAATTCCATCATTTATTTTACACCTCAAAAGAAATCTTCTCTATAACATCTATATATGCTTGATAACATCCGAAATGCGGATATATAATGCCAAAAACAAAGAAAAGAAGCATACATTGCTCACAATTAGCGTAACAGTGAACGCTGTTTCCTCAAGACTCCTACTTTTTACGATAATCTGTAATGAAAGTAGAGAGCACACATTTTTTAATCTGAGTATCTCAGGTTGATGCCGTTTTTTATTTTTTAGAGGAAGAGTACAATGACTAAGATTGTTATTGTTGGTGGTGGGGCTGGTGGTCTAGAGCTTGCTACTAAATTTGGTCGTACATTAGGTCGCAAAGGTCGCGCAGAAGTTACTTTGGTTGATCGTAAAGCAAGCCATTTATGGAAACCATTGCTTCATGAAGTAGCCACAGGATCTTTAGATGAAGGTGTTGATGCAATCAGTTACCGTGCTCATGCAAGAAATCATTCGTTTGATTTCCAAATGGGCAGCTTATGCGATATCAACCGTGAGCGTAAATTCATCACGCTGGCTGAAATTAAAGATGAGCATGATGAAGTTCTTATTCCGACAAGAGAAATCGAATACGATTACCTGATCCTTGCGATTGGCTCAACATCAAATGATTTTAATACTCCGGGTGTTCGTGAAAACTGTATCTTCCTAGATAGTCCAGAGCAAGCTCACCGTTTCCGTACTGAAATGAACAACCAATTCTTAAAGCTTCATATGCACCCAACACAAAAAACCGTAGATATTGCGATTGTTGGTGCTGGTGCTACGGGTGTTGAACTGTCTGCTGAGTTACATAATGCAGTTAAAGAGCTACGTTTATACGGCTTTGGCGATTTGGATTCTGCAAAGCTAAACGTAAACCTTGTAGAAGCGGGTGAGCGTATTCTCCCTGCATTACCACCGCGCATCTCTGCTGCTGCTCACAGCGAGTTAACTAAACTTGGTGTTAATGTTCGTACGACGACAATGGTAACAAAGGCCGACTCTGAAGGTTTACATACTAAAGATGGTGAGCTTATCCCTGCTCAAATCATGGTATGGGCTGCGGGTATTAAAGCACCAGATTTCATTAAAGACATCGCAGGCTTAGAAACGAATCGTATTAACCAACTTGTTGTTAAACCTACGCTGCAAACAACACGTGATGACGATATTTTTGTTATTGGTGATTTAGCATCATGTGAAAAGCCTGAGGGTGGTTTTGTTCCTCCTCGTGCGCAAGCGGCACACCAAATGGCAAGCCATGCGTTTAAGAACATTGTGGCTAAAATGACTGATCGTGAAATGAAGCCGTATGTGTATAAAGATCACGGGTCTTTGGTTTCATTAAGTAACTTCTCAACGGTTGGTAGCTTAATGGGGAACCTGACAAAAGGCTCAATGATGGTTGAGGGTCGTATTGCTCGCGTGGTGTACATTTCTTTATATCGTATGCATCAGATTGCATTGCATGGTGTGTTTAAAACAACCTTGATTATGTTGGTTGGTCGTATTAACCGAGTACTTCGTCCAAACTTAAAACTTCACTAATCGGGTCGTTTTAAAACGAAATAGATAAAAAGGCAGAAATACTTCAGTGTTTCTGCCTTTTTTTATGATGGAATAACAAAAAATGTGCGCTAACTCACCGTAAATCATTTATAATGCGCGGCTAAATTATTATCCCCTGAATACATAGACTGTTCGCTTAAGGAATCCACTTTATGTCATTTTCATCTCAAGGTTTCGCACCTGAAGTCGTAAAAGCATTAACTGAATGTGGTTATCAGAAATTAACCCCAATCCAGCAAAAAGCTATTCCTTTGGCACGTAAAGGTCATGATATTCTTGCAAATGCTCAAACAGGTACAGGTAAAACGGCCGCGTTTGCATTGCCAGTGATTCAGCAATTGCTTGATTCGAAAAAAACAGCAACGCGTCGTTCAGCTCGCGCTTTGATTTTAGCGCCAACGCGTGAACTAGCAGAGCAAATCGCAGTAAACATTGCGGATTACACAAAATACACATCGCTATCAGTAACGGCGGTATTTGGTGGTAAAAAAATGTCTTCTCAAGAGAGAGCATTAGATCCGGGTGTTGATATTTTAGTGGCCACTCCTGGTCGTCTTCAAGAGCACATTGAAGAAGGCAATATTTCTATCGCGAATCTTGAATTTTTAGTATTCGATGAAGCTGACCGTATGTTGGATATGGGCTTTGTTAATGCGATTCGTAACATCATGATGGAAGTAAATACAGCGCCACAAATCATGTTGTTCTCTGCGACGTCTTCTGCGCAAATGAACAAATTAGCGAGTGATATTTTACGTCGTCCTAAACGCATCTCAGTAGACCGTGAAAACATGACAGCAACGACAATTGCTCATGTGGTTTATCCGGTTGATGAAGAGCGTAAAACAGAATTACTTTCTGAGCTGATTGGTCGTAAAAACTGGCAACAAGTGCTGGTATTTGTAAACTACAAAGAAACAGCAAACAACATCGTTAAAGAACTTAAGCTTGATGGTATTAAAGCGGTTATTTGTCATGGTGATAAAGCACAAAGTGCTCGTCGTCGTGCGTTAGAAGAGTTTAAAGAAGGCAAAGCTCGCGTAATGGTTGCAACCGATGTTGCTGCTCGTGGTCTTGATATTGCTGATTTACCACACGTAATTAACTACGATATGCCATTCTTGGCAGAAGACTATGTTCACCGTATTGGTCGTACTGGTCGTGCTGGTAAAAAAGGTCATGCGATTTCGTTTGTTAGTCGCGAAGAAGAGCTAACGGTTGTTCAAGTTGAATCGTTAATTCAGCAACGTATTCACCGTGTAGTTCAACCAGGTTACGAGCCTAAGAGTCGTGATGCGTATATTGAAAAAGTAAATACGAAAGCAGGCTTTAAAGATCGTAAAGGCCGTACAAACAATGCTAACCTTGACCAATCATCGGCAGAACGTCGTATGCGTTTGAAAAATGTGATCCAAAAGAAAGCTGGTATTACTAAGCTTAAAAAGTAGGAGAGTAAAATGGAACGTGATTATACTTTCTCTTGTTTAGTAACAATGCCACGCCATGAACTTGAAGAGTTTAGCCACCGTGTGATTAGTCGTATGGTGCCAGAAGAGACAATCCAAGAGATTTTCACTTTTGAACAGGAAGAAACAGCAGATCAAGATCGTATGCAAACGGCTCAATTAGACGCGATGTTACGTCTTGCCGCTGTTGCACTTGGTGAAGTGACTCATGCGTTTTCTGAGTCTGAAAATTCACAACAAAACAGCTTACGAATGATGCGTCTTGTTTTATGGCATACCTATGCAATGCTATTTAATTTAGAAGAAGCGGTATCGTTAGAAGAGCACTGTGAATTGGTTGAGAAGATTTTAGCGAAACCACCAACAGATGCGTTAAATTGGTTGCCAATTTTATCTAAATTGCTTGGTGATTACGTCGCGATTGCTGCGAAGCAGAAGTAACGTTTCACTTCATTCAAATGATTAAAAGCGCCAGTGGTTATTATCACTGGCGCTTTTTTTATTTGAGTATAAAAAAACCGAACCACGATTAATGGTCCTGTTTAAGTCTAAAGTTAAAGGGGGAGAGTTATAACATTAGTTTAAGATTGTAGACTTTCCTCTTCCGAATCAATCTCACCTTTGCCTTTTGATTTCACAATAATCAAACCAGCAATTACAAACGCTGAAACCACACCGGTAATGGTTGATAGTGTCATTGGTAAGCCAAAACCAAGTTGACTGTTATTTAAGATGAATGTGATACATACGCTTGTCATGAATACCGCTGGTACCGTCGCAACCCAATGTAACTTGTTGTGACGAAGTAGGTAAGCAGAAGCGGTCCATAGCATCATGACTGCTGTTGTTTGGTTAGCAAAACCGAAGTAGCGCCAGATAATGCCGAAATCTACTTGAGTTAAGATACCACCAAGAACGAACAGCGGAAGCGCCATTAGTAGACGGTTACGTAGTGTTTTCTGTTCCATGTTGAAATATTCAGCAAGGATTAAACGGCTTGAGCGGAATGCAGTATCGCCAGAGGTAATTGGTAGAATAACTACGCCTAAGAACGCTAGGATGCCACCAAATGTACCTAGAAGACCAAATGATGATGCGTACACTACGTTACCAGGACCACCGTTTGCAACCGCTGTTTGAAGTGCTTCCATACCATCAAAGAAAGACAGAGCGATAGCACACCAGATCAGAGCGATAATACCTTCACCAATCATTGCGCCGTAGAATACAAAGCGACCATTCTTTTCATTTTCCATACAACGCGCCATTAGCGGAGATTGCGTTGCGTGGAAACCAGAGATAGCACCACAAGCAATAGTGATAAATAGTGCAGGCCACAATGGTAAGTCGTTCGGGTTCATGTTGGTAAACATCTCACTTGGCTCGTAGCCACCAAGCACAGAATGATCATTTGATAGTGCGATTGCAGAAATTAAACCAACAGACATGAAGATGAGTAGAGCACCAAATAGCGGATAGAAGCGTCCGATAATTTTATCAACTGGTACAATGGTCGCCAAGATGTAGTATCCAAAAATGATAACAACCATGGTCGTCATTGTGATGCCTAAATCAAATTGATCATTCATTAGGTTAGTTAGCATGCTTGCAGGTGCTGATACAAATACCACACCAACAAGAAGCAATAAAACAATTGCGAACACGTTCATGAAGTGTTTTGCACCATTGCCTAGGTACTTACCTGTAATAGTAGGAACAGAGGCTCCACCATTACGGACAGATAGCATTCCTGAGAAATAATCGTGTACCGCGCCTGCAAAAATACAACCAAGTACAATCCATAACATAGCTGCAGGGCCGTAAAGGGCACCCATGATTGGGCCAAAAATTGGACCGACGCCTGCAATATTAAGAAGTTGCACTAGGTATACTTTTGGTGTCGACATTGGAACATAATCAACGCCATCTGTTTTTGTGTGAGCGGGGGTTTTTCTGTCTTCTTTAATACCAAAGACTTTTTCAATAAATGCACCGTAGATGAAGTAACCACCGATAAGCGCTGCAACACAGGTTAGAAACCAAACCATAATTTATTCCTTGTTTGAATTACTGGTCAATATAAATAAATGAATATGGTGGTTATCATACTGATGGGCGTAAAGAGTTCACGCCCAAAAAAAGCGAGTGGTTAAGATTAGAGGCTCAGTGGTTTTATATTATGTTAAGCGGTTTTGAGCCTGATTAAGTGGCTGCATTAAAAGCGGTAATTAGCATTGAATCCCTAGTCGCTCTTTAATTTCTTTAAGATACCGACGACTGACTTGAGCAGTATGACCACTTTGAGTGATGATCTCACTGGTACCGTTATCATGCAGTTTAATCTCTCTAATAAAGTGAGGGTTAATTAAAAACTGTCGATGGCAGCGGATAAGCGGGGTCTTTTCTTCAAGGACTTTTAACGTTAATTGTGTGCAAGCTTTCTCTGATTTGGTTACAAGCTCAACGCCTGCCGCTTGAATACTGGCAACCTCAATCTCTTTAGATGGTAAAAGAAGAATACGGTTGTGCCCAGAGCAGGGGATTAACTCAATTTCAGGCGTAATAATAGGAGTGAGGTCGAGTTTGATTTCTGCTGCCAATAATCGTTTTACGGTTTTTTTAAGGCGGAGAGGCTCTATCGGTTTGAGTAAATAATCAAAGGCGTTATCTTCAAAGGCTTTTACGGCAAACTCATCATAAGCGGTAACAAAAACGATATTTGGCATGGTCTCAGGATCAAGCATGCTGATTAGATCCATTCCTGTAATTTTAGGCATTTGAATATCAAGAAATACCACATCGGGTTTTAGTTGATTTATTTGCTTTAACCCATCAATAGCGTTACCGCATTCAGCAATGATATCGATGTGACCTATCTCGTTTAATTGCTCAATTAACTCTTCGCGAGCAAACAGTTCGTCGTCAATCACAATGGCTTTAAGCATGATTTATCGTCTCTAATGGTAAATGGATGGTGGCTTTGGTTTGTTGATTCTCAATGCATGATAAGGTCAGCCCAAAAGCGTCGCCAAATTGATTTTTTAAGCGTTTATCAACAATGGTAGTACCTAAACCATCACTGCTTGTTTTCTCTTTATACAGCCCAGCATTATCAATTACCTCAAGGATCACTTGGTGATGAGATAGATAACCTTTAATTTTTATTTCGCCATTTTCAAACATATTCGAAGTGCCATGTTTGATGGCGTTCTCAACTAAGGGTTGCAAGGTGAATGTAGGTAATTTTAGCTCGTACAGTTTTTCGTCAATACTTACGTCGACTGTCAGTCTGTCTGCAAATCGTGCTAGCTCAATCTCTAAGTAGGATTGTACGTGATGTAATTCTTCTTTTAAGGTGATTTGCTCAAAGTTCTGTTTTAAATTTCGACGGAAAAACTGTGATAAGTGCTGAATTAATTCTCGAGCACGAGTTGGATCTCGTCGGATCACGGCACTAATCGTATTTAATGCATTAAACAGGAAATGAGGATTCACTTGAGCTTGCAATAGACGCAATTCAGCTTGAGTAAGTAAAGATTGCTGCTGTAAATAACGGCCCGTTAGAATTTGGTTGGAGAGCAATTTGGCGATGCCTTCTCCCAGCGTTATGTTGATATAAGAAAATAGTTTCAGTTTTGGCTCATACAGTTTTATGGTGCCAATCACCTCATTATTTGCACCAATAAGTGGAATAACGAGTGCTGAGCCGAGTTTACACTTTTCATCAATAGAGCATTGATAGGGGTGTTCGTCCCCATCGATGTACATTACTTTACTCTGCTTTATGGCTTTTCGTGTGTAACCAGAAGCAATAGGAGTACCTGGTAAGTGATGATCATCACCAATGCCAATAAAGGCTAATATTTTCTCTTTATCAGTAATAGAAACAGCGCCTACGCCAGTCTCTTCATAGATGATTTTTGCGATTTGTTCACTGTTTTCTTGGTTGAAACCTTGGCTTAATATCCCAACAGAACGTTGGGCTATGTTTAGTGCTTTATTAGAGAATGCGGCAGAGTATTTTTCATAAATAGCTTTTCTATCTTGGATAATACTCATAAACATGGCGGCCCCAACTGAGTTGGCAACAACCATAGGTAAAATAATAGAGGAGACAAGTGCATAAGCTTGATCAAATGGTTTAGCGACAATAAGAATTATCGTCATTTGTAATAGCTCTGCAATAAAGGCAATCATTAACACGGTTCTAGGTCTTAATAATTGTTCTATCTTATTTTTTCTAACAAAGTACAAGTGAAATAAACCACCTAACAAGCCTTCTGTAGTCGTTGATATTGCGCAGGCTAGATCGGTAAAACCGCCCATTGAGTATCGATGTAATCCACCCGTTAGGCCGACAAAAAAACCAACTAAAGGTCCACCGAGAACCCCCCCCATGACAGCCCCTATTGCACGAGTATTTGCAATGGCATCTTGAATCGTGAGGCCGAAGTAGGTACCAAGAATACAGAAGCCTGAAAAGATGATGTAACAAAGAAAGCGATGGCTCCAACGCCCTGAAATAGTCGTAATTGGAAGGAATAGCGGTGTCTTACTTAATAAATAAGCAAGTACAAGATAAACGCTCAATTGCTGTAGTAGGGAAAACACTAATTCCATGTAGGTTCTCAATTAATATGCAGGAGTTCTAGTGTAATCGTAATTAAGAATGCTGTCTAAATAGAAGAGGGAAAACTGAATACGGTGAACCATAAAAATCATCAATTTAGACTTAAATTTAACAATGCAATGAATGAAATGTAAGATTTCATAAATGATAGTTGTGATCTTTGGTCCTCGTAATAGAATGCGCTTCCTAAAACATTTTTTAATCATTACACTTTTTTTTGAGGCTTCGGCATGTCAAATAAACTTGCAAACCCAGCACCATTAGGCCTAATGGCTTTTGGTATGACAACTGTGCTATTAAACCTACATAATGCAGGTTTCTTTCCTTTAAATACTGCGATCTTATCGATGGGTATTTTTTACGGTGGTATCGCGCAAGTAATTGCAGGTATCATGGAGTATAAAAAAGGTAATACGTTTGGCACCACTGCGTTTACTTCTTATGGTTTCTTCTGGTTATCTCTTGTTGCTCTAATTCTTATGCCTGAAATGGGCCTAGGTCAAGCAACATCAGCAGCATTCATGGGTTGGTACCTTGCAATGTGGGGTGTGTTAACATTCTTCTTATTCTTGGGTACTTTTAACTACCCACGCGCTAAGCAAGTTGTATTTGGTAGCTTAACTATCTTGTTCGCATTACTTTCAGCTCGTGATTTCACAGGTAGCGTAGTAATTGGTCACATGGCTGGTTATGTTGGTTTATTCTGTGGTTTAAGCGCTATGTACTTCTCTATGGCTCAAGTAATTAACGGTGAATATGGTCGTACTGTATTACCGGTTGGTGAAATGAAAGCAAAAGAAGCAGCATCAATTACTGCGTAAAGTTAGGCTTATTGAAAAGTAAAAAGGCAGCTTACTATTAGTTAGTAAGCTGCCTTTTTTGTATGTGCTGTATTTTAATTAACGATATAAACCCATTAACGCTTCTTGTGTATCTGTTATCTGACTTTCGACCGTGGTTGGATTGTCGATTCCTAACTGCTCTTTGGCTTCTTCTTTTGATAATCCTAAGTGACAGCAAAGCATATCAATCGCCATTAGGTAAGTTTGTTGTTCTGCCATATTTGATCCTTGATATTAATATCCATAATTTTTCTTGATTAACAAAGTAAAGTTAATTGCTTGTTTTGACAATACGACCAAAGTCTAAGGGTGGATTTATTCTTTGAGTTACAGAGAGGTAAAATTAAAAAGAATAGAAAGGTTAATAGGTAAAAGAAAGTGTATCAAAGTACGTCAAAGCCTTGTAATTACGACAAATGGTACTATCTTATGCTTATACTTTATAAACGTGCTAGATACGTTTGGTAGCAACTCAAAATATAAAAAATAAGTGAGTTGAATTGATTATTAATTGGAGAAAAAATAAATGAAGCGTATTGCGCTGTTTTTAGCAACAAACTTAGCTGTTATGATCGTATTCAGTATTGTTCTGAATATTGTTTATGCAGTAACGGGGATACAGCAAGGTAGTCTGTCTGGCTTGTTAGTTATGGCGGTATTGTTTGGTTTTGGTGGTTCATTAATCTCATTAATGATGTCTAAATCAATGGCATTACGCTCTGTTGGTGGTGAGGTAATTGAACAACCTCGAAACGAAACTGAGCATTGGTTATTAGAGACAGTTTCTCGTCAAGCTCAACAAGTTGGTATTGGTATGCCAACGGTAGCTATCTATGATTCGCCTGATATGAACGCTTTTGCTACTGGTGCAAAGCGTGATGATTCATTGGTTGCGGTATCTACTGGTTTATTACATAGCATGACTCGTGATGAAGCAGAAGCGGTATTAGCGCACGAAGTTAGTCACATCGCAAATGGTGATATGATTACGATGACATTAATGCAAGGTGTTGTGAATACCTTCGTTATTTTCTTATCTCGTATGATTGCTAATGCGGTAAGTGGCTTTACATCAAGCGATGAAGAAGGTGAAGGTGAGGGTGGAAGCTTCATGACATACTTCATTGTTTCTACTGTACTTGAGTTAGCTTTTGGTTTCCTAGCAAGCTTCTTAACGATGTGGTTTAGCCGTCATCGTGAATTTCATGCTGATGCTGGTGCGGCTCAGTTGGTTGGAAAGCAAAAAATGATTTCAGCTCTTGAGCGCTTACGCATGAGCCAAGAGTCTCATCTAGAAGGTTCAATGATGGCATTTGGTATTAACGGCAAAAAGTCGTTAACAGAACTGCTAATGAGCCACCCACCTCTTGAGAAACGCATTGACGCTTTACGTCAAATGTAATATTTGATGGAAATGAATTAAACCCGAGTTTGTCTCGGGTTTTTTTATGCGTATAGATCACATAAATCTTTTACCAGAGTGGATTACAAGTTATAGTCTGCACCTAATTTAAATTTAATACATTTAGGATTTACCTTGACTAATAACGACATTTTACGACGTATTCGTTACGCTTTTGATTTTGACGATACTAAGATGATCGCACTGTTTGGTGCTGCTGATCTTAAAGTAACTCGTGAAGAAGTATGTAACTGGTTAAAAGCGGATGACGATAAAGACTACAAAAGTTGTCAAGATGTTCAATTAGCAACGTTTCTAAATGGTTTAATTAATGATCGTCGTGGTAAGCGTGAAGGCGAGCAACCAAAGCCTGAAGAAAAACTAACGAACAACATCATTCTTAAAAAATTACAAATTGCTTTAAACTTAAAAGCAGATGACGTTTTAGACTTAATGAAGTTAGTTAACTTCCGTTTAAGCAAGCACGAACTGAGTGCTTTCTTCCGTAAAGCAGATCATAAACACTACCGTATTTGTAAAGACCAAGTTCTACGTAACTTTTTACAAGGTGTGCAACAGAATTTACGTGGTGAAGCTGAAGTAGAAAGCGAATAAGCTTTTTCCTTTTTACCATAAAAAAACCACGACTATCATTTGATGTATCGTGGTTTTTTTGTATTTATACCATTCTGGATAAGTAGTTGTTCAACCTATGTGGATTGGTATTATTAGCTCGTATTTTTATGAAGCTAGAAACTCTATTGCATACTTATTACAGCATAAAGCCAGCTTCTACGCCAAAATAGTCAGTAAAATTGTATTGTGCTGCATGAAAATGTATGGGGCAAATACAACGCCAACTTTTTCTTTTGATGTCTTATATATCCTATAGTCAGGACTTCGCCCACATACAGCTAATGGGTATTTGTCTTTGCTTCAATACGAGAAAGAAACACGAGATCTGGTGTCCGGTTTTTGTTGACCATTACAAAATGATAAACATTTTGGTGAGGTTGTCGGAGAATTTATTGAGCTTGGAGAAATCACACTTAAAAAGTGAATATATCCTATCAACTTGATATTTAATACTTAAAGACTACTATAAAAGTAATGATCTATTATTTGGTAGGGAGTGTTTATGGTGAGATTTCTGCTTCTTACCATCATGTTTTTAATGCTTATGCCATTAAGCGTACAAGCGTCGAGTGGTGTAAGAAACGCTGTAAAGCAGTATGAAACAGAGTTATTTTACCCACAACAAGTTCTTCACTTGTATCAAAATGAACAGCGAAAATGGTATTCACCGCAAGCTCGGAAAAATCTAGAAAATCAGTTAGCTTTATTGGTTCTTGCTGACCTAAATGATACGCTTGAACAGCGTTATTACCATCTGCAGAATTCAAAAGAACTGGAATACGATGTTTTAGCAACAGATACCTTAATTTATCTTCTTACTTATCAATCTCAAATACCAAAAAAAGGAAACAGTTGGTTTTTTGGTGGCCGCCTTGATGAGCACTTAGGTACACCATATCCTCAAATAATTTCTTCAATAAACCGTGCCTTTACTAGTGGTCGATTGACTTATCTTACCGAGAGCTTAGTGCCAAGCTCGACACAGTATGAAGACTTTTATCTTCAGTTGCTTAGCTATTATGATCCTTATAGCGAGCCGATGGAGAAGCTTTCCTCTAAAGTGTTACGACCGAACCAAGTGATATCGGATGCTTCTTTAATCAATCGTTTATATATTTCAGGTGAGCTCACGGAAGAGGAAAATGCAGAACTGTTATCGCAAAGTAATGGGCTATATAACCCACAACTTGTGAGTGTTGTTAAGCGTTTTCAGAAGCGTCATGGTTTGGTTTCTGATGGTATTATTGGCCCTAAAACCAAATACTGGTTAAATATGTCAGCTAAAGAGCGGGTTAGGATCATGGCTCTTAATATTCAGCGATTACGGTTATGGGAGAATAAAAAAGATCGTTATGTCTTAGTTAATATCCCTTCCTATTACATGGGGTACTGGCAAGAAGATGAGTTGTTGTTTCATAGTAAAGTGATTGTAGGGAAGCCAGAGAGAAAAACGCCATTGTTTTCGGCATATCTTGATTCTATCGTTTTCAATCCTAATTGGAAGGTACCAACGAAAATTATGAGGGAAGATATTTTACCAAAAGCCTTTAATGATAAAGATTTTTTATTATCACAAAATTTCGAAATTGTTCCTACGTGGTTAAGTGATGATGTCATTCCGATTGATGATGTGGATTGGGAGCAGGTGAGCATTGAAACTTTTCCTTATAAGTTGAGACAAAAGTCAGGCAACGGTAATGCGCTTGGTCGTTATAAATTTAATACACCCAATAGAAATGCAATTTATTTGCATGATACTCCTTCTAAATCACTGTTTAGAAAACAAACCAGAGCGTATAGCTCTGGGTGTATTCGAATTGAAAAAGCATCAGAATTTGCTCAGCTTTTAATGAAAGAATCTCATTTTTCTAAAAAAGAATACCGTAGTTATCATCAGTTACCTGAAACCAAAGAAGCTTTTTTATCACAAATGATTTCGGTATATACGATTTACCAAACTGCATGGATTGATGAAAAGAACCAAGTTCAGTTTAGAGATGATATTTATAAGTATGATCAATGGAGTAAGTCTAAAAAATGACCAATAATTGACATTCAAAATTAAGTAGAAAAAGTCTATTTAGTCAATAATTAAGCATATTCGGTATAATTTAGATGATAAAAATAGCTGTTTGTTATTTGACCAATCAATAATTGGTGTGTATCTTTGCGCTCAGTTATTGATTGATCTAATTATAAGCGAGCTTTCTACTGCATGTCTGAATTTAGTCCATTACGCCGTAAAATCCTACTTGGTGGCGCAGCTACTGTTGGTTTAACTCTATTTCCTACGTTATCTTTCGCATCACAATTTGAAGAATCACCACGTAAACTCGCGTTAAACAACTTACATACCGGTGAAGAGTTACAGACTGAATATTTCAATGGACGAGGTTATCAGAGCACAGAGTTAGCAAAACTAAATCATTTATGCCGAGATTTCAGACGTAATGAAAGCATAGAAATGGATAAAAGATTATTTGACCAATTGTCGGCCATTCAAAATGTCATTGGTTGTGATACTCAGGTTCAAATTATTTCGGGTTATCGCTCACCAGC
>JAAGZR010000746.1 GCA_024206155.1 Aliivibrio sp. | reverse complement strand
CCCCCTGATTTGTCGGATGTTTAAATTCAATAATTCCCTTTTTCTGCATCAGTTTTTTAATGTTTAGCATAATATCAAAGCCTTATGAACCTGGTCTAATGTGTGAAAGAAGGAATTGTTCTCGTGTGCTTAGTGTTATATGGCTAAGGTTGGCATTGAGTTAATCCACTCGATAGCCTCGGCAGTTGTATCTATTTCATTTATCCGCTCGCAATTACTAAAGCCTGCGTTAAACAATATATTTTCTGTATTTTCTGTTATCTCAATATCCCAACCATTAGCGTAACCGCTTGGTGTCGGCTGTCCTCTCATGTACTCCACGCGCTCAACTGGTATGTTTTTCTTTCTAAGTGCCGCTAATATTTTACGCTTACTCATCATTCATGCCCCGTTAATAAACTGTGTTTAACGATATCTAACACACCAATAAATTGCGCCAATGATATTTGTCCATAGTATTTTTCTATCAACGCCGCCATATCTTGCTCTAGATCTTCTTGCACTGTAAATCTAGTATTAAAATTTGCCTTTGTTACATTATCCATTTTCGCAAGCCTCGCTTTTGTTTTGCGCTTCTTTTAATAATCTTTTTGCTGTTTCGTGTCTTGTTTCGTTTTCGTGCTTTTCTTCTACGCAGTGCAAGAGATCTAAATATAACTCCTTGCTGCTTTTTTCTGGTATTTCTGTATCTTTAGTTATTCCAATTACATTATCCATATTATTCACATTTTGGTTAAAGTCGCCATATAACAAGGCGATCAATAGGAAAATTACAGTTCGCTTCGCTCCGTAATTTCCTGTTAGCTTGTGGTTAGCGGGAATTACTTACGCACATTAACCAACTCTCTGGTCAAGTCCATACTGGCGCGCTTTGCCGCTCCTGTCTCTTTTGTGCCCGACCACGCATACTGATCATCAATCAATCGCTCTCGCGCCAACTCAGCTTTTTTAATAAATCTATCAGCCTCTTTTATAGCCTCTGTTAAAGCTCTATACATCGGGTAATTCATATCTGGTATTTTAGCCATTATTTTTCCTTGTCAATTTTAGTTGTATCGTAATTCACCGCTAACAACTGCTTTAATCGTGATTGCTAACAGTTTGCTTTGTTGTGTCTATCGCGTCATACGCTAATTAAATTGTGTTTGCTATTTCAGCTTTCGTCATACGCAACACATTAAGCTAAGGGTTAGTTTGCTTTTGTAGTAGGGTTAAAGTCTGCGCACTCTAACGTGAGATAACTATTCCAACCCCCTTTATTGAGTGTCGCTTTCACCTTTCCTTTGCATCTTTTATCAAATTCATTCCAAGCGTCAATTTCTTTCTTGTCACTACAGCCAGAAAGCGAAACTAACAACACGCTCAAAAAGATCGCTAACAGTTTGCTGTTTTTCATAATCTCATCTCCGTAATTAAATTT
>JAAGZR010000745.1 GCA_024206155.1 Aliivibrio sp. | reverse complement strand
TATTTTTAAATGTTTGTGGTGAGCAAGTAGACAGTCAAGGCCAAAACTTTTTAAAAGTTATGGCAAAAAACGAACGTTTGTTGGTACTTCCACAAGTTCTTGAACAATTTGTAGCGCTAAAAGCTGATTTTGAACAAGAAGTTTCTGTGGATGTAACCTCTGCTGTTGAAGTAACTGCAGAGCAAAAAACAACATTAAGCGCTGCGCTTGAAAAGCGCTTAGCACGTAAAGTAAAGCTTAATTGTTTTGTTGATGCGAGTATCGTTTCTGGCTTAGTTATAAAAGCTGGTGACATGGTAATTGACGGTTCTGTAAAAGGTAAACTGAACCGCTTAGCAACAACACTACAATCTTAGATAAGGGAACAGAGCATGCAACTGAATTCCACTGAAATCGCTGAACTGATCAAGAATAGAATTGAACAGTTTGACGTTGTCAGCGAAGCTCGCAACGAAGGTACTATCGTTTCTGTAACAGATGGTATTATTCGTATCAATGGCCTTGCCGATGTAATGCAAGGTGAAATGATCGAACTTCCTGGTAGCCGTTTTGCTATCGCGTTAAACCTAGACCGTGATTCGGTAGGTGCGGTAGTAATGGGCCCTTACGCTGATTTAGCGGAAGGCCAAAAAGTTAAAGGTACTGGTCGTATATTAGAAGTACCAGTAGGTCGTGGTCTATTAGGCCGCGTAGTAAACACGCTAGGTGAACCAATTGATGGCAAAGGCCCAATTGAAAATGATGGCTTCTCTCCTGTAGAAGTTGTTGCACCGGGTGTTATCGACCGTAAATCAGTAGACCAACCAGTACAAACTGGTATTAAGTCTATTGACTCTATGATTCCAATTGGTCGTGGCCAGCGTGAATTAATCATTGGTGACCGTCAAATCGGTAAATCAGCGATTGCACTTGACGCTATCATCAACCAAAAGAACACAGGTATTAAATGTGTATACGTAGCGATTGGCCAAAAAGCTTCTACAGTAGCGAACTTAGTTCGTA
>JAAGZR010000744.1 GCA_024206155.1 Aliivibrio sp. | reverse complement strand
TGCATATTTCCCGACCTTAAATTGTCACCGAACTACGTTTTTGGGAGTTAGACCCTTGGCAAATAGTAAATCTGCTAAGAAGCGCGCAACTCAAGCTGAAAGACGTCGCCAGCACAACGCTAGCCGTCGTTCAATGATGCGCACTTACATGAAAAAAACTATCGCAGCTATCGAAGCTGGCGATAAAGAAGCTGCAACTGCTGCACTAGCAACTGCAACTCCACTTCTAGACCGCATGGCGACTAAAGGCCTTATTCATAAGAATAAAGCTGCACGTCATAAAGCGCGTTTCACTGCAGCAATCAAAGCTCTTTAATAGAAATTTGATTCTCAGTTAGAAATAAGAAAAAACCGACCTAGGTCGGTTTTTTTATGCCTACTATTTGGTAAATGAAAAATGATACCATTCTCTGCTCTACCAATGTTTGATACGATTATGGATAAGTAATTGTTCAGATAATTGCGTAGGAAAAATCGATTTTAACAAGTAAGAATGATCAAATACTTATGTAAATTAATATAAGTACCCTGTATATATTTTCGCAGAAAAGTTATCGCATCGTATTAATTCTTTGGGCAATACAGATCATGCAATAATTGAATGACAGACCTAACCTCAAGGCTACTTAATGAGTAGAACACGGTTTGAGACTCTTTTCTTGTTGATACCAATTCATCTTTACGTAGCCAGCCTAAATGCTGAGACAATGCTGATTGGCTCAATTCTAGCTGTTCTGCAATTTGTCCTACCGATAGCTCTCCATCAAGTAGCAAGCACAAAATAAACAAACGACGTTCATTTGCCATTGCTTTAAGTAATGTAACGGCTTTTGGCCCATTCTCAGCCATCATTTGTAAATTCATAAATACCAGCCTCTAATTTAGTTAAAGCTAATTTAGCGCATTAACCTTTATGATTGCAAATTAAAATCAAATAAATGTGAGAAATCAGCAGAACAAATGCTTTTTACTGCTGGGTGCTGGATCATTCGTTCAGCAAAAATAACGTAATACTCTTCTTTTAAATCATTTACATCAGCAATTCTATGCAAAGTTAGATCAGAGTCTGCCTCATTCATATAAACGGTTGGCGCGAGAAAAACGGCATTGCTTTCACGAGCAAATGCTTTCATTAAGGCGACATCATCAAACTCCCCTAAAATATTTGGGGTAATACCTTGTTGATCACACCACTGAATTACTTTTCTCCCCATTGAGGTTCTTCCGCCAGGAATAAGCAGTTTCTTCTTTTCTAAGACTTCAGGGAAGCTGATTGATTCTGCCTCTCTAGAGCAAAAGAAACTCATACTACACTCACCTAATTTTTTACTGAAAAGCCCTGAATTCTGACTTGAATCAACTGGGCAATCAGACAAAATCATGTCTAATTTATGTTGAGATAATTGCTCGAGTAATAATTCATGAGTGGATTCAAAGCAGCGTAGATGAATAGACGCATCTTCCGGTACTGTTGTTGATAAAACTTTACTCACTAAACGTTTAGAAAGCGCATCAGCAACACCCACATCAAACAATACATTCGACTGCTGGCTGTAATTAACGATATCAAGCATCTCATAACTTAAACCAAACATACGATCTGCATATTTATAGACTAGTTGTCCTAGCTCTGTTGGCTCTACATTCCTACCATTGCGTTTAGTTAATTTACCGTCTAAACGCTCTTCTAGTATTTTAATCTGACCTGTTACCGTTTGAGGGGTTAAAAACAAAGCTTCTGCTGCCTTAGTTACTGATCCTTGCTTACATACCATCCAAAAATAATAAACATGGTTGTAATTTAAGTGGGACATATTGCACCTTAACTCTTTTTGCGAACCGAATAAGTCATCGCACCATAATAATAATGAACGATACGTCATTTATTACAATCAAAGCAAACACTTCGTAAAAACTATATATTTTATTAAAAATATTCGCTTTTTCCGCAACGATATTCTTAAAGCCGTCATACAAGCGAAACATAGAACAAAAAAGTTTGAAAAAAAATTTTATATTCCATTTATTAATAACACACAAAAATACATATTAATCAATAATTTAAAAAAACCTAGAATGCTAAAAATAGAGCTTAAATGAATTATGAAGCATTTATTACAGTTTTCTCTTTCACTGTAATATTTCTGAAATATTCATTATCTACTATCGCTTTAGATTAAATAAACCGACAACATACTATTTCGGTACGGAGCTTTACTATGAATACCCAATCAATTTCTGCAGCAACAATGAGCAATACCTCGCGCATGCTGCGTTGGGCAAACTTAGCATTTATGCTTTACCTTCTTCTTTTAGCGGTTGCTATGGTTGGCACAGGCTTTAAATGGTCTGTTGGTGAGCAAGCAAAAGTTCTTTTTGAATTTGCAGCTCACCCTATTGCTGGTTTAATGATCGGCTTAGTAGCAACGGCATTAATCCAATCATCTTCTACGGTAACTTCTATTATTGTTGGATTAGTGGCTGGTGGTTTACCTATTGAAACCGCAATTCCTATGGTAATGGGTGCGAACATTGGTACTACAGTTACCAATACTCTAGTAAGCCTTGGCCATGCTCGTTGTAAAAATGAATTTAGACGTGCATTTGCTTGTGCAACGGTTCATGATTTCTTTAACCTACTAGCCGTATCTATTTTCTTACCTCTAGAAATGATGTTTGGTATTTTCCAAAAACTATCAGCATGGTTGGTGTCTCCGTTCTTAAGTGCGGGTGACATGAACATGAAAGGCTTTGATTTTATCAAACCAATTACCAAGCCAGTTATCAGCGCGATCCAAGAGCCTCTATCTAACTTTGGAAGCATGACTGGTGGTCTATTAATGATTGCTCTTGGTATTACCGTTCTTATTATTTCTATTACTCTTATGGGTAAATTGATGAAGAGCTTAATGGTTGGTCGTGCAAAAGAACTGCTTAAGAGTGCAATTGGTCGTGGCCCTCTACATGGTATCGCATCAGGTACTGTAGTTACTATTCTTGTACAATCATCATCAACAACAACAAGCTTAATGGTTCCACTGGTTGGTACTGGTGTTCTTAAAGTTCGTGATGTTTACCCATTCACTCTTGGTGCTAACATTGGTACTTGTGTGACAGCTCTACTAGCAGCAACGGCAGCATCAGGTGAGTATGCGGTTCTTGCTCTGCAAATTGCACTAGTTCACTTATGTTTCAACGTTATCGCGACATTAGTTATCTTTGGTACTCCATTCCTACGTGAGTTACCAATTAAAGGTGCTGAATGGATTGCAGAAATGGCTAACCGTAACAAGGCGGTTGTTGCAGGGTATTTAAGTTTTGTATTCATCATCCTGCCAGGTAGCGTATTAGCTCTAACGGTTTAAGAGTGATAAACAGATAAATGAAAGCCCCGAAGTAAATGCTTCGGGGCTTTTTTATGTCTTATACAAATGTAATTAAGTATTAGTACTGGAATAGGTATTACACAGAGAAAGGATACTTAATCGCTTCGTGGCTTTCATAGCCAATCACTTCAAAATCATCCATGGTTACCCATGTTTCTAAATCTTCTAATGATGTAATCTTAGGGTTAATTTTAAATACAGGAGCTTGAAGAGGAGCGCGCTTTAACTGAACTTCTTTCATCAATTCAAGCTGATCTTCATAAATATGACCATTAACGATCTTATGATACGCCTTACCTGCTTTATGCCCTGTAATTTGAGCCACAATAGCCAGCAGAAAATACACTTGGACCATATTAAAATTAAGACCAAGCGGGACATCACACGAGCGTTGAGTGCTATTTAGATACAAAGTATCACCTAATAGTGAAAAATGGTGTGAGTACATGCATGGACGTAAGCAACCCATATCAAACTCACCAGGATTATAGAAATTTAAAATTTCACCACGATCATCAATACCTGCGCTTAAATCATCAATGATCTTTTTCAGTTGATCAACAAACTCACCATTTGGTTTTGCCCACGAACGACCTTGTACACCGTATACTCGGCCCATGTCATCATCACCTTTACGATGAGGGTTATTCAGCCATGCATCATTTAAGTTCGCATTTGCATCCCATGTTTTAGTGCCAATCTTACGGAAGTCTTCCGCATTATCGTAACCACGAATATAACCAATCATCTCTGCGACTGCCGCTTTCCAAAAACTCTTACGTGTCGTTACTAGCGGAAATTGGCCATTAGCAACATCATAAGTTAAATCGGCGTTAATCACCGTTAGGCAGCGTTTTCCTGTACGTTCGTTTTCAATCCAAGTCCCTTCATCAACGATGCGTTGGCATAAATCTAAATACTGCTTCACGGGTCTGCTCTCTTAAAATTAGTTAAAAAAATGGCCTCAAACGAGAGGCCATTACTATAAATCGTCATTAACGCTATTCTAGCGTATTTTTCTTAGTTTGTTTATTTTGCTTTTTGTTTAGATTTCTTTGACTTGGTGCCGCTGCTCTTCAAATCAGTCGCAAAAAGATTACGTTTGAATGCCCAAATCATCATCAATAGACCACCAATCACCATTGGTAATGACAAAATTTGTCCCATTGAAATCCAGTCACCAAATAGACCTAATTGAGCATCCGGTTGGCGAACGTATTCTACCAAGAAACGGAAGGTTCCATAACCAAATAAGAATAAACCTGAAACTGCGCCTAATGGACGAGGCTTGCGAATAAACCAATTTAGAATGAAGAATAAAACAACACCTTCCAATGCAAATTCATATAACTGAGATGGATGACGTGGGAAAGGGCCGCCCGTTGGGAATACCATCGCCCAAGGCACATCGGTTACTCGCCCCCAAAGCTCACCATTCATAAAGTTACCAAGACGGCCGGCACCTAGACCAAATGGAACTAATGGCGCTACAAAATCAGCAATGGTAAAGAAGCTACGATTATTTTTATAACCGTACCAGAGCATTGCCGTGATAACACCTAACAAGCCACCATGGAAAGACATACCGCCCGTCCACACCTCAAATAAATACAGTGGGTTCTCTAAGAAATAGCCAAAGTTATAAAATAGGACATAACCAACACG
>JAAGZR010000743.1 GCA_024206155.1 Aliivibrio sp. | reverse complement strand
CGTGAAGCAAAGGCAACCACAGGGGAGTTGAAGACATAGCCATCTTCAGATTTTGGTTCATCGACAGTGGTAAAGTATGAATAGCCAAGTTCGTTCACTAAAGCCTCTAATGCGCTTGGACTAAATACCTCTTGAAAACCAATTACATCAGAATTTAACGCTGTGATCTTATCCTTAAACCAGCCTTGTTTCTTCAGCCATTCCTCTTGAGTTAGTATATTTTCAAAATCGTAATACGCATTAGGCGGCTCAACAAAGTTGAACATATTGATGGTGGTAAAGGTGAGGCTTTCAGGTGATGGCAAATTAGATACTCATGTTGTTATTATCGATGGAATCGACGTTTATTAAACAAAGTATAACAGCATGAAGTAAGGTCAACACGTGCTAATAGTTTTAAGTTTAAAAGCTTATAAAAGTACATAGTTTCTCTCCCAGATGGTATAAAAGGGATATCGTCTTCTCTATCCATCAAACAAGTTGATATTTATGCGTATTTTACATACTTCTGATTGGCACCTAGGTCAAAACTTCTTCACAAAAAGTCGCCGTAATGAACATCAAAAATTCATTAACTGGCTACTTGAACAAGTACAAGAAAATGCCATTAATTCGGTCATCATTGCTGGAGATGTGTTTGATACGGGCGCGCCACCAAGTTACGCACGTGAAATGTATAACCAATTTGTGGTGGAGATGAACAAAGTAAACTGCGAATTGATCGTGCTTGGTGGAAACCATGACTCAGTTTCAACGCTAAATGAATCTAAACAATTATTGGCTCACTTGAACGCACGAGT
>JAAGZR010000742.1 GCA_024206155.1 Aliivibrio sp. | reverse complement strand
TGTGACTTATACAAAAAATGGGGTTTTCAATAATTCAACGCCAGATGTAATTTATCCATGGGTGGATGATTTCTCATTAATTAATGAAGAATCTGCGGTCGATAATCCTGATAAGTCAATTCAGGCTGATTACAATAAGCTACAAACGTTATTTTTAAATGCCCAGATAGAAGGCTTTATTGAATAGCTAAAACTTAGCACAGCGCGTGGTTGCTAGTTATTTACTAGCAACCCCTCCCAACCTCTCCTTATATTTACTTTATCAGCCAAGTGACTATGTCGATAAAGGGGAGGAGCTAGAAGCAAGTGCCTCTGAAATCTGCAAGCGCAGCTATCTGAACTCTGCTTTTCTATCTAAACAAATACCCATCCTCAGCACTCACTGCGATCCAATCCCCTTGCCAATTCTGCATCATCCAGAAATTCGGGGCTTGGTAGATAGTTACACGCTGTGGCTCTTCTTGGTTTTCTAGCCATACTTCTACTGTACTTGGGGCAGGTAATTTGGTTTTGAGTACTTTTACTGATTCTTCATTTAGTACGGTGCCTTCAAGGGTAAACCACCGTTCAATAATTTTGGTATCTTGATCTGACGTATCGGAAACAACATCATAATCGGCAAAGTGCATTTTTTGGATAACGTTAGCACCTTCAAACAAAGGCTGTACGCCTGTGACTATTTCTACTTGCTGTTCTGGTTCAAGTAAGTAGGTTTTAATTAGCTGTGGGGCTTGTAGTACGCCAATGAAGAGTAATACAAAGATGATCAGCATGTTGTTGTATTTACGGCGTGATGGTCTTTTCATTTTAAATCCTTTAAAGCAGAGTTCAGATCGGTCGCAAGGTTTCAGGTTTCAGGTTTCAGGTTTCAGGTTTCAGGAAAATCAAAAGCAAGTGCCTCAGAACTCTGCAAGCGGAGCGATCTGAATTCTAGATCTTTACTTACAACCCCTCCCAGCCTCCCCTTATATTGATATTATCAGCCAAGTAACTATGCCGATAAAGGGGAGGAGCTAAAAGCAAGCACTCCTGAAACCTGCAAGCGAAGCGTCCTGAATCCTGCTTTTACTGCTCTTTCACGCAAAAAAAAACCCAGCAACAAGGCTGGGTTTTCAATATTATCAAAGTTGCAATCAGTAATCGAATTACTTGATTTTAGCTTCTTTGTAAAGAACGTGCTGACGTACAACAGGATCAAATTTTTTGATCTCCATTTTGCCAGGCATGTTACGTTTGTTCTTATCTGTTGTGTAGAAGTGACCAGTGTTAGCAGTTGATACTAACTTGATTTTCTCACGTGCGCCTTTAGCCATTTTTCAGATTCCTCTTAAACGTTCTCGCCACGAGCACGCATATCTGCAAGAACGGTATCAATACCTTTCTTATCAATGATACGCATACCTTTAGCGGTAAGACGAAGTTTAACGAAGCGTTTTTCGCTTTCTACCCAGAAACGATGAGTTTGTAGGTTCGGCAGAAAACGACGCTTGGTGGCATTTTTTGCGTGTGAGCGGTTGTTACCAACTGCAGGACGCTTACCAGTTACTTGGCATACTCGGGACATTGCTGTCTTCTCCAAATCGTTTCAGCTCGATATCACCTTGGTGGCAAAAAACCACTAGATATTTCAAATGAAATAACTAATTCAAGGCTATCAAAGGTCGCGCATTATACTAACTGAATGCGCATTGCTCAAGACCCAAAGGGATCCTTTTTACTATTTTTTGTATTTTTTTTATTCAATCGGTAAAAAAAACACTCAAATCCAGCCCCTTTCGGCAAAAGAGACTATTTCTCCATCACCGATCACAAAATGATCAAGGACTCGGATATCTACCAATTCTACCGCATCTGAAATACGTTTTGTAATTCTTCTGTCAGCTTGACTTGGCTCGGCAACGCCGGAAGGGTGATTATGCGCTAAAATGATGGCGGCTGCATTATAATCTATCGATCTTTTTACAACTTCTCTCGGATATACCGCTGCTGCATCGATTGTTCCTTCAAATAACACCTCTCCTTTTAACACTCGATGTTGATTATCTAAGAACAAAACATAAAACGCTTCTCTGTGTCTGTCCCTTAACATTTTCGTTAGATAACGTTTTGTATGCTCAGGACTGGTGAGCGCATCTTCTTTTTCCATAGTTTCAAATAAATAGCGCTCCGTCATCTCCACAACGGCTTGCAGTTGAGCAAACTTTGCAGT
>JAAGZR010000741.1 GCA_024206155.1 Aliivibrio sp. | reverse complement strand
CGATTGCAACATCAGTTGAGCCGCCTCGCCAGCAAGGCAGATCAAGTCGTTAGCAAGTCTGCTTACGGGTTCGCGCTTACTCTTGGGTTGTGGATCATTAGTTACTGGTTTAATCTCCTGCTCAAGTTCTTCGTTAGGTTGCTGAGTAGGAATACCGCTATACATGAAACTGTTTTACTCTTTGTACTATTTATTTTAGAATAACAATATAAATCAATTCAATAGACATGGCATTGCGTTTTGATCATGGAAGATCACTATATAACGTAACTAAAGTAGAAACGATTAGTGGTCGTCCTCTTGAAGTTACCTCAACAGGAGATGATTTATCTCCAGTTTTAATTGCACCAGCAGGTGTAGCTCATGATGCATTTGGTCGTTTAAGGACATCAGACCCTTTTACTTTATTTGATTCAGCGCATCGTTATGCAGATAATGGTCAATGGGTGGAAGCAACTACATCAGGTGGATCTTCATCACAAAATACTGATCAAGGTTTAATTGACATGACTGTAACCACTGCGTCTGGTGCGCAGGTTTTAAGAGAAACAAAACGAGTTTTTAATTATCAACCAGGTAAATCATTACTATCAATTCTTTCATTTAATTTCAATGAAGCCAAGGCAAATTTAAAACAACGCATTGGATATTACGGAGAATCCAATGGCTTTTATTTAGAGTTAGATGGTACAAGTGAACCTGTTTTTGTAAAGCGTAGTGCAGTTACAGGTTCTGTTGTTAAT
>JAAGZR010000740.1 GCA_024206155.1 Aliivibrio sp. | reverse complement strand
TAGAACGAGTGATGGGGAAATTGTTCGCCTGAGCGATATCGCAAAAGTTTCTCTTGAAAAGAGCCATGACGTTTATCGTGCAAGTGCTAACGGACAAGAAGCCGTTGTTGCTGCGATAAATGCCGCTCCAAGTGCTAACCCGATTAACATTGCCGCTGATGTACTTGAGCTTCTTCCTCAATTAGAGAAGAACTTACCAAGTAATATCAAAATGAACATCATGTATGACTCTACAATTGCAATTAATGAGTCTATTCATGAAGTAATTAAAACCATCATTGAAGCTGCATTAATCGTACTGATCGTTATTACGTTATTCTTAGGTTCTTTCCGAGCAGTTATTATCCCGATTGTAACCATCCCGTTATCACTTATTGGTGTGGCAATGGTAATGCAAGCAATGGGATTCTCTTGGAACTTAATGACTCTATTAGCAATGGTTCTTGCCATCGGTTTGGTGGTAGATGATGCTATCGTTGTTTTAGAAAACGTCGACCGTCATATCAAGTTAGGCGAAACCCCTTTCCGAGCGGCAATTATCGGTACTCGTGAAATTGCGGTTCCGGTTATTGCAATGACATTAACGCTTGGTGCGGTATATGCTCCAATCGCAATGATGGGTGGTATTACAGGTTCTCTATTTAAAGAGTTTGCACTAACGCTAGCAGGTGCCGTATTTGTTTCCGGTATCGTAGCATTAACACTGTCTCCAATGATGTGTTCAAAAATGCTAGTTGCAAATGAAGAACCAAATCGCTTTGAGAAAAAAGTACATCATATTTTAGATGGCATGAGTGATCGTTATGAGATTATGCTAAACACAATCATGACTCGCCGCCCTGTAATTATTGGTTTTGCTGTTATTGTTTTTGCTACCCTTCCATTGTTATTTAAGTTCATTCCAAGTGAACTAGCTCCATCGGAAGATAAAGGGGTAATAATGTTGATGGGTACAGCTCCTTCAACAGCAAACCTTGATTACATGCAAAATACGATGAATGATGTAAATAAAATTTTGTCGAATCAACCAGAAGTTGCCTTTGCTCAAGTATTTACAGGTGTGCCTAATGCAAACCAAGCGTTTGGTATCGCATCAATGGTTCCTTGGAGTGAGCGAACAACAAGCCAGGCTGAAGTAGCTAAACGTGTTGGTGAATTAGTACAGGATATTCCTGGAATGGCAGTAACAGCCTTCCAAATGCCTGAACTACCAGGTGCTGGTTCTGGTCTTCCAATTCAATTTGTTATTACAACACCAAATAGTTTTGAAAGCTTATTCCAAATCGCAACTGAAGTACTAACAAGCGTTAAAGGTAGCCCACTGTTTGTTTACTCTGATCTTGATTTGAATTTTGATTCAGCAACAATGAAGATCAACATAGATAAAGATAAAGCTGGCGCTTACGGTATTACCATGCAAGATATTGGTATTACACTAAGTACAATGATGGCAGATGGTTATGTTAACCGAATTGATCTTAGTGGACGTTCGTATGAGGTTATCCCTCAAGTAGAGCGTAAATACCGTCTTAACCCTGAATCAATGAACAACTACTATGTTCGTTCAACCAGCGGTGAAGCCGTTCCTCTTGGCAGCTTAATATCTATTGATGTTGTTGCTGAGCCAAGATCACTACCTCACTTCAACCAATTAAACTCAGCCACCATTGGTGCAGTACCCTCTCCAGGTATTGCTATGGGTGATGCTATTGTATGGTTTGAAGATTTAGCGACTAGCACACTACCAAGTGGCTATAATCATGATTATATGGGTGAAGCACGTCAATACGTGACTGAAGGCAGCGCACTATACGCTACGTTTGGTTTAGCACTAGCTATCATCTTCTTGGTTCTTGCTATTCAATTTGAATCAGTACGAGATCCATTAGTAATCATGGTTTCTGTTCCACTCGCTATTTGTGGTGCTTTAATCGCTCTTGCTTGGGGCGCAGCAACAATGAATATCTACTCTCAAGTTGGTTTGATTACGCTTGTAGGCTTGATTACTAAGCATGGTATTCTTATTTGTGAAGTGGCAAAAGAAGAGCAACTCCATCACCTTAAGAATCGTATGGAAGCCGTAACTGAAGCTGCTAAAGTTCGTCTACGTCCAATCCTAATGACGACTGCGGCAATGATTGCAGGTCTAATCCCACTGATGTACGCCTCAGGTGCAGGTGCTGCTCAGCGTTTCAGTATCGGTATTGTTATCGTTGCTGGCTTAGCAATTGGTACGTTATTTACACTATTCGTACTACCTGTCATCTACAGCTACTTAGCTAGTGAACATAAACCTTTACCTGTCTTTGAAGAAGGTAAAGAGATTAAAGAGTCTTAATGGCGATTTAAAAATTAAAGGCTACTTCGGTAGCTTTTTTTTATTTGACTAGCGACAATTGGCAAGGCTTTACTTAGAATAAAGAAAAGTATTCAATTAAGGGTAAATGATGTTTGATCCAAAAAAATTAGAACAAGTAGCAAAACAAATTCATGATTCAATGCCGCAACCAGTAAAAGAGTTAGGTAGCGATGTTGAGCAAAAAGTACGTCAGGTTATCCAAGGGCAACTAAACAAGCTTGATGTAGTAAGTAGAGAGGAATTTGATGTTCAAACTCAAGTCTTACTGCGTACTCGTCAAAAACTAACAGTGATAGAACAAAAGCTTGCTGAGTTAGAAGAAAAACTGTCAGAAAAGTAGGTTTTATATCTTCATAATTTACACATAAAAAAATGGCTTAACCATCATAGGTTAAGCCATTTTTATGTTCATTTGGTACTAATTAACCACCAACTGCAATGCGTTTCATATCACTCATATAGCTGCGCAGCTCTTCACCAATATATTCAACTGGGTGGTTACGAATTGCTTCGTTAACAGCGATTAGCGTTGCATTATCTACCTGGTTTGATGTTTCACCTAAACCACGACCAATAACATTTGTTTCAACTGAAGGCATAAACTTCTCACGCAGTAATGGTGTTGCAACATTAGCAAATAGATAATTACCGTATTCAGCCGTATCTGAAATAACAACATTCATTTCATATAAACGCTTACGTGCAACTGTATTCGCAATCAGCGGCAACTCATGTAGAGATTCATAATAAGCAGACTCATCAATGATACCTGAAGCCGTCATTGCTTCGAACGCAAGCTCAACACCAGCGCGAACCATCGCAACTAAAAGAATGCCATTATCAAAGTATTCCTGCTCTGAAATTTCCACATCCGATTCTGGGTAATTTTCAAATGCTGTTTGACCTGTTTCTTCACGCCAACCTAATAGGTTTACGTCATCATTAGCCCAATCAGCCATCATTGTACGAGAAAATTCACCTTGGATGATATCATCCATGTGTTTGTTATAAAGAGGACGCATTAAGTCTTTTAGTTCTTCTGAAAGCTCAAATGCTTTTACTTTTGCAGGGTTTGATAAACGATCCATCATATGAGTTACGCCACCAAACTTTAGTGCTTCAGTGATTGTTTCCCAACCGTACTGAAGAAGTTTACCGGCATAGCCTGGTTCAATGCCATCAGCGATCATTTTTTCATAAGATACAATAGAGCCAGCTTGTAACATACCACACAGGATAGTTTGCTCACCCATTAAGTCTGACTTAACTTCAGCAACAAAAGAAGACTCAAG